>JBDKTA010000048.1 GCA_039680605.1 Planctomycetaceae bacterium
GTCGCGCAGCCCATCGCCCGCCCCTTTCGCCCGATCGTCCGCCCTCAGCCCGGCAGTCCCAAGGCTCTGTTCCAGGCGCAGCTAGCCGAAGATCGGCAACGTCGCCTCAAAAGGGGCGACCTGTGAATTGTGCAGCGTGCGACGGAAAAGACGAGCAGGCCCTTGCCCGGGCGCTTCGCCGCAGCGAAAATATACGCAGACCGCTGGGGCCGGTGGGGTTCGTCAAAAGCTCCATGCCGCCCCCCCAAAAAAAAGGAGAAGTAAACGGGACGAAGACCGCTGAAGCGGTCCTGCAGAAGGAATGAGCGGTCCGGTGGCGGCGTTTAACCACAAAGGCAGCGAGGCTCTTTATCATTTTCCGTCGATCGCGCCGGGGCAAATCACCGAGTCGGCTGGGGAGTTGGCCGGACAGATGCCGTCGCCGCTGAGGGCATCGGCGTAGATCTCGTCGCCGTGGATGACCGAGTCGGGAGTGGGCCTTGTGTGAAAGCCTACGGTGCCGCCCCGCGTCAGGTAGGAGATGCCGTCGCGGTGATTTTGAAGATCGTCGGACTTCTTCACGACCGGGTCGGCCGCGCCGCGCTTGGCCATGTCGGCCATGAACACGCTGTTGGCAGTGAACCCGCCTTTTTCCGGACTGATCGAAGGATTGGCCGCGCTTCGGGTGCCCTGGAGGTTCTTGTCGTAGGGGAACTGGATTCCGTACGAGAACTGCGTGTCGGACGACCAGCCGTTGATCTTGATGGTCGTTCCGTCGACCATGCGCGGCTTCCAGTCCTTGTCGCCGCCGCACTTGAGGATGTTCTCGGGAATCAAGGCTCTCTCGACGAGCACCCAGATCTCGTTCATCGGAGCGACCGCAACGTCTTCGAGCTTGTCGCTGGTGCCGGCTGGCTCATACTTGGCTGCTGCATCGCCGCTGACATGGCCGCGGATGCGCGCGAACCTGGCATTCTTTAGTTCATATTCCCGGAAGGCCCCGCCGATGATCTTGAGATTCGCCTGGCACGCACTTTTCCGCGCTTCGCTGATCGCATTGCCGATCCCGCAGCCGCTGCCATAGAACATCACGGCCACCAGCATCGATACCGCCACGACGACAACCAGCAACTCCACCAGAGTGAACGCTTTCTTCATGACCAGGCTCCCATGTGTTATGGATTCAGCGTCAGGGTGAAGGACGCGCCGGCGCCGGGTTGGCTTTGGGCTTCGATCGTTCCGCCGGCGGCGGTGACGATCTCGCGGCAGACGGCCAGGCCCAGACCGTTGCCGCCCGAGCCGTCGGGGCGCTGGCCGGTGGTGAAGAAGGGGTCGAAGATCAGCGGCAGATTCTCCGGGGCGATCCCCGGGCCATTGTCGGACACCTGCACGACGGTGCGGCCGCCCTCGGTCCAGGCCTTGACCGCGAGCCTGCGCGGGCCTTTGCTGCCCAGCAACGCCGTACGGGCGTTCATCAGCAGATTCAGCAGCACCTGGTGCAGTTCGACCGGCCGGGCGAGCACCGTCAAATCTTCCGGCACGTCGAGTGCCAGGTCGATGCGGTCCTTGGCCGGTTCGCGCGCCATCGCGGCCAGCACGTCCTGCACGGCCTGTCGCACGTTGACGTGCTGGGCCTGGGCCTCGCCCGGGCCGCTGATGCCCAGGATCGCCTGGCAGATCTCTGCCGCCCGCGCGCCGCCGGTAGCGGCGTGGGTCAGGGCCTTGTCCGTCAGCGAGGGGTTGCGTTTGGCCAGCGTGGCGTAGTTGAGGATCGGCGTGAGAATGTTGTTGAACTCGTGGGCGACCATCGCCGCGACGGTCCCGATCGTCGCGAGGCGCTGAGCGTGACGCAACTGGTTCGTCAACGCCTGAACCTGCGCCTCCAGGCGGGTCACCTGCTCCTGATGAGAGTCTGTACTGGATGCAGAAATAGCGGACACTCCGGCGAATCCTTTAGTGCGACGCGGTTTCACCATCGACCGGCGCTTCCGCCGGCCGCACAAATGCTCTATTATGTTATCGGGTTTCGAGCCGATTTCCTTGAAGGCATCCCCTCGGGAAGCAGCATGGGCATCTTGCCCATGAGTAGCACGGGCGTCTCGCCCGTTCAAACTGCCGGGGCATGGCCGGGACGGCCATGCGACTCACGGGCGAGACGCCCGTGCTACGAAGTTCCCGGCCGAGGACGTTACGAAGGAAGCATCTGACCATGGACGGCGGGGCACAACTGGACGCGCTGATCGCTCTGGCCGAGAGCCTGGAGATCACGGTGCGCTGCATCGCCGGGCGCCCCGGCGATGGGGCCTCTGCCGCAGACCTCGTGCGCCTCAACGGCAAGAGCGTGCTGTTTCTGGACTCGACCGCGCCGCCGGCCGAACAGGCCACGGCCGTGGCCAAGGCCTTGGCGGGCCGGCCGGAGCTCCAGGACCGGTTCCTGCCCCCCGCGCTGCGCGAAGCCATCGACCGCGCAGGAGGCCGATGAATTATGCGTCGCGGCAGATTCGACGGCCGTCAAAAAGCAATACAAAGCTGCTCTGTGTTCTCTGTGTCTCTGTGGTCGAATTGTTTTGGTGCGAACGCGCGGGGCAAGCCCCGCCGCTAACGCTGCAAGCAAGAACCGGGTGGAGGGAGTTGGTTCCGCGCTGCCCGGTTTGTTGTTCAATTGGAAATTGTAAATTGGAAATCGAAAATCACTGCGCCTTGAGTAGATAGCAATGTCACTACTGTCACTGATCAATCCGCGGCGGCTGCTCGACCGCTCCGGGCACGACCTGCTGGTGATGGGCGACGAGCGCCTCGCGGCCGAACCGCCCGGGCGATTTGCCAACACGGGGTTTGCGCTGATGCTGGCGGCCGCCGTCTGGGGCGTGGGCGCGGCATGGCTGTGGGGGGCGTCGTGGGAGCTCTTCGGCGGCGTGGGCAATTCGGAACTGGCCATGCCGGCGGCTGTCACATTGGCGGCGATCGTCGCCTGGCCGCTGCGGCGGGCTCTGGCGTCGCTGGTGGAAACGCTGTTCGGTCGCGACGCGACGGTGCGGTCCCTGTGCGGGGCGGCGCTGCTGATCCTGATGTTCGCGGCGATGTTTCACCTCAAGGCCGATTGGTCGCGCAGCGAGTGGGCGATGTGGCAGCCGATAGCGGGCATCCGCCCGCAGTGCAAGATTTACCGCGTGCTGATCCTCATGCCGCTGTGGGGCTGCTGGTCCATGCTGGCGGTTTGCCAGTTCTGCAAGAAACCTCCGGCCGAACCCGACGGCAAGGGCGGCACGTCTGCCCCGATGGCGACGTTCGCCCGCTCGTGCGGGCCCGGCGCGACGGCCTTGTGGCTGGCCATCGCCCTGGCGGCCAGCATGGGCTACTACGGATACATGGGCGAAGGGGCGCAACTGACGATGGCCGGCGCGAGCATCGCCGCGGCCATCGTTGGAACGCTGATCCTGTGCCGGCTCGGGGGCGGGCTCACGCGGCGCGCCCTGCTGGCGGGCAACGCCCTGACGCAACTGGTGCATCTGCTGACGTTCCTGGCGCTGCAAAACATTGCCATCGCCTGAGAACCGGCGTATAGTACGACATCGCTGGATCGGTGGTTTTCGTGTGGCGGACATCCTGTCCGCGCGTGTCGCGGGCGGCCCGCCCGCGCAATGCGATAAACCATGCGAAGGCAAGATGCCTTCGCCACGCGCGGGCGAGACGACCGCGACACGGTCCCAAACCCGAGGAGCCGCAGCATGAACGTATATCAAGGCAATCTGGTGGCGCCGGCCGGCGCCAAGTTCGCCATCATCGTCAGCCGCTTCAATGAGTTCGTCACCGGCAAGCTCCTGGAAGGCTGCCTCGACGGCCTGGTGCGCCATGACGTCAAGGACGACGATATCGACGTCGTCTGGTCGCCGGGGGCCTTCGAGATCCCCGTGCTGGCCCAGCAGCTCGCGGCCACCAAGCGATACGCGGCCGTCATCTGCCTCGGGGCCGTCATCCGCGGCGGGACCGACCATTATCAGTACGTCGCCTCGGAAGTCGCCAAGGGCGTGGCGATGGCCTCGATGAGCACCTCCGTGCCGTGCATCTTCGGCGTGCTGACGTGCGACACTGTCGAGCAGGCCGTCGACCGCGCCGGCGCCAAGAGCGGCAACAAGGGCGCCGCCGCCGCCGCGGCCGCTCTGGAAATGGCCAACCTCATCAGCCAGTTGCCCAGCGCGACCAAGCGGGGCAAGTAACGCTGTGCTAGCCCGCCATCGCGCAAGACGCCTGGCCCTTCAGGGGCTCTGCTGCCTCGACGTGCAGGGACCCGCGGCTCGCCCGAACCTCAGGGAATTCTTCGCCGACAGCGACGAAGACCCCGCCACGCGCAATGAGGCCGCCAAAATGCTCGACGTGGCGCTGCAGCGACGCGACGAGGCCGACGCCATCATGACCCGCCACGCCAAACACTGGGACCTGCAGCGCCTGGCGATGGTCGACCGAAACGTGCTGCGACTGACGATCGCCGAGATGATCGACGGCCGCACGCCCGCCAAGGTCGCCATCACCGAAGGCATCAAGCTGGCCCAGGAGTTTTCCACCGCCGAAAGCCCGAGATTCATCAACGGCATCCTGGACGCGGTGGCGAGGGAATTGGGTTTGGAAGAAGAAAGAAAATCCTAAACACTAAATCCTAAATCCTAAACAAATTCAAAAGGACAAATCGAATGATCGAAAGAAAAACCCTAAACTCTAATATCGAAATACTAAGCAAATTCAAAACAGACAAAATCAAATGATCAAAACCGGGATGGTATCGCGGCGTGTTTTGGTGATTAGAGTTTTTGAATTTGGTTCTTGTTTAGGATTTAGAGCTTAGGACTTAGGATTTGGAGTTCCAAAGTGGCTTTGTTCAGAAAAGCAATCGAGAAGCTCGCCGCCGGGCTGGCCCGGACGCGGCAGAAATTTGTCGGCTCGCTCAAGTCGCTGCTGACGGGGCGAAAGCTCGACCATGCTCTGCTGGACGACATCGAGGCCGAGCTCATCCAGGCCGACATCGGCGTCGCGGCGGCCACCAAGATCTGCTCCGATCTCGAAGCGGCCTTTAAGGACAAACGCATCGAGAAGGGCGACGACGCCATCGGGTTCCTCAAGGACGAGCTCAAGAAATATTGGCCGCCCGCCGACCGCTCCCTGCGGCTGGCCGCACAGGGGCCCACCGTCGTGATGGTCGCCGGCGTCAACGGAGCGGGCAAGACCACCTCCGTGGCCAAGCTCGCCTACCAGTTCAAGTCCGAGGGCAAGAAGGTCGTGCTCGCCGCGGCGGACACGTTCCGCGCCGCGGCCGTCGAGCAGCTCACCATCTGGGCGGGGCGCATCGGCGTCGAGATCGTCGCCGGCAAGGGCGCCGACCCGGCGGCCGTGGTCTTCGACGCCTGCGACGCGGCGACGGCCCGCGGGGCGGACATTCTGCTGGTGGACACGGCCGGGCGGCTTCACACGCAGGACCACCTGATGCGCGAGCTGACGAAGATTCGCGACGTGGTGGCCCGCAAGATCCCCGGCGCCCCGCACGAGGTGCTGCTGGTGGTCGACGCCACGACCGGCCAGAACGCCATCAACCAGGCCAAGGTCTTCTCCAAGGCCATCGACGTGACGGGCATCTTCCTGGCCAAGCTCGACGGCACCGCCAAAGGCGGCATCGTGGTAGCCATCCGCTCCGAGGTGAACATCCCCGTAAAGTTCGTCGGCCTCGGCGAGACCTACGAAGACGTGGAACCCTTCGACCCGGACCAGTTCGTCGAAGCTCTCTTCGCGTGAGTGGGTGGCACAGCCTTTCCAGGCTGTGAGGCCACAGGCTGGAAAGCCTGTGCCACCTGTCGGATCGTGTCGCGGGCGTCTCGCCCGCGCGTGCCGAGGGCATCTTGCCCTCGCTGGGGCAGGTGCGACTTTTGCACATGCCGCGCTTAACCCTCTTGACAGAACCGGCCGATATAGTGATGATAATACCTTCCGGCCCCGAGGCCGGGAGTGACTACCTTCCCCGATAGCTCAATGGTAGAGCGAGCGGCTGTTAACCGCTAGGTTCTAGGTTCAAATCCTAGTCGGGGAGTCCTTCGACTCGCTGCGCTCGCTCAGGACTTCGTCCTCACGGCTGCACGGCGTAGAGTCAGGGAAACTGTATCCTGGGGAAGCGAGTCGAAGGATGCTGAGCGAACGAAGTGAGTCGAAGCATTCCCTGATCGCGGCGCTCGCTCAGGATGCTGAGCGAGCCCAGCGAGTCGAAGCAGTCTGGCACGTTTACATCCTCCTCTGTCGCGATGGTGCGTACTACGTCGGCGTAACCAATGACCTCGAGCGTCGCTGCAGTGAGCATTTCACCGGCCGCGGCGGCCACTACACCAAGTACAATCCGCCCCTCCGCCTGGCATGGCACGAGGCTCATCCCACCCGCGCGGCTGCCGAAGCACGGGAACGACAACTCAAAGGCTGGACTCGCCGAAAGAAACAAGCTCTCATGGCCGGAGACTTGGCGCTGTTGAAGAGACTCTAAGGAACCTTTCGCCCCGCCAAGAGCAAAGTCCTGAGCGAGCAAATGAGCGAGTCGAAGGGCAACGGCCCAAACTCTCTGACTCTCCGGTGAACAGCTCGCCAGTGGTTAACAGACCCGTCCGCACCGGGACCATGAGCAATTTACGCCAGCAGGCCGAGCGAATCACGCGCCGATGCCGTAGAAGTAGACGGTTCTGGTGCTGCGGTCGATCACGAGGTAATGTGTGCCCTGGTGGGTCCAGCCGTTCTTTACGTCGCTCAGTTCGTAGCATTCTTTCGTGGAGATAGATGCCGGGTCCCAGGCTGGCGTGAAACGGTCGTACCCGGCAGGAAGCTTGAAGCGGAAGGAAATGGATGCCCAGGTGGCGGGCTTAAACCCTTGGGCAATCACCGCGTCGATGTCCGCCTTGGATGCGTTGAACCGCAGATAAAGGCTATAGCCCTGCCATGTGTCCCCGACACCTTGCAGGTTGGTGATGCTGGCGGAAATGGGATTCTGGATGGTGTATTGAAACATCTCCTGTGGCATGTTGGCCGAAGAAGGCCCGCTCCCCGAATCGCAGCCAGCAAGCACAAGACAAACGAGCGTCAGCAACCCATAGGAAATTCGCTTCAATGCTTCCCCCCTCATGGTCCGTAGATGGTGACGAATTCGCTGTACGTTACCAGCATCGCTGTCTGATGCAGGACCAGGAACGCCGCGCACAAAGCCAAGTTCAGCGCACCGAAACTACCTGCCGTCACTCGCCATAGCCGTCTGTGAAACATCCAAGCCGCCGCGAGGCCCATTACCATTGCCGCAGCGCTTGCCAAATAGACCATCGAGAAGTAACCATCGGCAACATGGTTCATTCCCGGCTGGCTATTGTAGGTGAACCAGAACAACCGGAGTCGATTAGCGATTTCCAGCCCCAAGCCGATCGCGGCCACGGCTGCAACCAGCAGGCACAACGCAGCAGTAGTCTGGCGAAGTCGCCCGATCGCCCCTGATGTTGATGGTTGGGCTTCCATAGTGCTCATTATCGGCTGTGTTGGCGGGAGATGTCCAGCGCGATTCGTCCGGCAACAGCCGGTTGCTTCCGCATCCTACCGCCATTTCGAACTCGCGCCGGGTAAGTAAGAGAAGGACGAGCAACACCAACCCAGCCAGACAGCGTGCCGGTCGCTAAGCGAAGGCCGTTGTGGGCGCTTCCGCAAGGAGCCCGCAATGCGCCACGAACTGGACGACCGGATCGAACCGAGATCGCATCGGGCGTCGTGTTGCGTGGCCGGGCTGGGAGCATTAGTATGAGCATCGACTGGGGGGGGTAAGCCGTCAACAGGGGTTAATGAAGATCAGACGGCATGCCAGTCGCAACGATAGAAAGGAGTCGGCTATGGACCTCGGCATGGACATGTGGAAGTACTTTGGCATCACTCACACTGACCACACGGTTATGAATCCCTTGAGCCTGGAGAAGACGCGGGAGCTCGTGGGGCTGCTGCGGCTGGCGGATGGCGGACGCGTCTTGGACGTGGCCTGCGGCAAAGCGGAGTTCCTGTGCCTGGTGGCCGAGGCGTACGGCGTGACGGCCACGGGCGTCGAGCTTTCGCCCTATACCATTGCGGCGGCCCGCGAGAACGTGCAGGCCCGCGGCCTGGGCGGCCGCATCGAGTTGCTCCACATGGACGGCGGCCAGTACCAGCCCGATGCGCCGGAGAGTCTGGACTTGGCATCGTGCATCGGGGGCTCGTGGGTGTACGGGAATCACAAGGGCACGCTGGAGGTCTTGACGAAGATGACCCGCCCCGGCGGCCTGGTGCTCGTGGGCGAGCCGTTCTGGGCGGCCGACCCCGACCCGGAATACCTCAAGCTCACGGGCTCTGATCTGAGCCTGTGCGGAACCCATGCCGGCAACGTGGCCGTTGGCGAGGACGTCGGCCTCGCTCTGCTCTATACTCTGGTGGCCAACCCGGACGACTGGGACCGCTACGAGGGGCTCCAATGGCGCGCCGCCGAGCAATATGCCGCCGCCCACCGGGACGATCCCGACGTAGAGGCCCTGCTCCGCAGCACCCGCAGGAATCGCGACGCCTATCTCCGCTACGGCCGCAACTGCATGGGCTGGGCGATATACCTTTTTCAGAAGCCCTGAAGATTCTGCGCAGAGACGGATTTCTCTTCAGGCAAACACGTGCTCGGGGCGGAGGTAGGACAGGTGCAGGTCGCTGTCGCGGAGTGACTTCTGCAACTCGCGGCGTTGGGAGTCTTTCATTGGTTGGAAGTCGTAGCACACAGCCGTGTTCTGCTGGAGTTGCTTGCGGTCGTAGATGCCGTTGACGACGACGTGGATCGGCAGCGACAGCGCGTAGCGCAGCAGGTTTTCCGGCGAGGTTTTGCCGGCCTCGCCGCCGACGAGAAGGCCGGGCAGGCCCTGCGTGCCCTTGCGGCTGTACTGCGGGGTTCCGCCCATGACTTTCATCGCGATGATGCCGAGCTTCTGCTTCTGGGCGGCCGGCAGGAGCGTCTCCTCGCACGCGAGCCCGTTTTTTGTGGGGTTGAAGGTTGCCAGCAACGTGTCGAACTCGTACATCTCGACGGCCTGCTTCATCCGCTCGGCGCCGCAGTGGCCGGTCACGCCGATGAAGCGGATCACCTTCTGATCCCGCAGCTTCCGCACAAGCGTGTAGATGCCGTCGGGTTTGCCCAGGCGGGCGAGGTCCTCGGCGGCTGTTATGCTGTGGATTTGCAGGCAGTCCAGATGATCGGTTTGGAGCAGCTTGAGGCTCGTCTCGATGTCGCGCATCGCCTTGTCGGCGTCGCGCTCGAGCGTCTTGGTCGCCAGGTAGACATCCTTGCGGCGGCGGCCGATCGCCTTGCCGAAGCGGCGTTCGCTGTTGCGGGGGTCGTCCTGGCGGCCGTACATCGGTGCGGTGTCCAGGTACGTGATCCCCGCGTCGATGCAGTCGTTGACGAATCGCCCGGCCATCTCATCGTCGGCAAAATCCGTCAGCGCGCTCTGGCCGCCCAAGGCCAGGATACTCACTTCGACCCCGGTCTTGCCGAGGGAGCGCTTGGGCATCTTGCCGGCGGAGGATGCGAAAGCGACCGCCGCGGAATCTAACCCGGCCAGCCCCGCGCCAGCCGCGCCGGCGGCGATGAGTTTCAGGACGTCTCGTCGTGCAATGCCGTGCTTCATGTCGTGATCCTGCTTCAATGCTTCACCTTTCTCGTGCAATTGTTCCACTGAGCCCAGACCAGGTAGGCGCACCACAGTGCGGCCGGCACCAGCGTCAGAACCAACAGCAGCTCCGACGAGGCAGCCGTGGCGCTGCCGGCCCAGGCCAGCAGGAAGCCCATCGGAACGGATCCGACGCACAGCGCCGACACGAAGCGTCCGCGGTGCATCCCGGCCAGGCCCGCCATGAAGGTCAGGACTTCGGGCATGACGGGCAGGGCGCGCGAGGCGATGATTCCGCCGACGCCCCAGGTGTCGAAGAAACGCTGGAGGTCGGCCATCTCCTCTTCGCTGGCCAGGAACCTGGCCGCCTTGCGCCCGGCCACACGCGCCAGCGCGTACGCCACCAGCCCGGCCAGAACCGACCCCGCCGCCCCGACCACCCCTCCCCAGAAGGTGCCGTAAATGACCCCCGTCGCCGCCACCACCGGAGCGGCCGGTATCGGCAAAAACAGGTCCGCAACCAGCAGGGCGATGGCGACAGCCCACGCGTACGGTCTTGCCGACGCGACCCATGCGGCAAACTCCGCCGACTCGAAATAGGCATCCATCGCCCTGTGCCAGAGGAAGTACGGCACAAGGATCAAGACGACAATGCCCGCCACAATTGCGGCCAGTTTCAGATGCGTGGTCTGCCTGGAAGTCATGACATAGAGGATACCCGCGAAGTGACCACGGTGGTATCCGGAACGTTGACTACCGCGTCGAAGGCATCCAGTACGGGAGTCTGCAGGAAAGCTCCCTGCATCTGGATTCGATCGGGAGCCCCCTGGCCGTCGCGCGGCGCGGTACGCAGGTCGGCAATCGCCAGACCCAGCCCCGCGTCGACAAATGCCTTTTCAACGCTGCCTTCTTCTGGCGGCGGGACCGGTTGGCTCTTGATGGCAAAGCCAAACTCTGCGTTCTCGTCCAGGAGCATGTCGGCGGTCTGACCGCTGGTGCTGGTAAGGGCAATGGCAAAGTAATCCTCGCCCATCGCCCGCCCGAGGTGCTGG
Organism: Planctomycetaceae bacterium; assembly: GCA_039680605.1. Taxonomy (NCBI): domain Bacteria; kingdom Pseudomonadati; phylum Planctomycetota; class Planctomycetia; order Planctomycetales; family Planctomycetaceae; species Planctomycetaceae bacterium. The sequence goes on from JBDKTA010000048.1 coordinate 10,706, forward strand.
CCCATCGGGAACGCGGAAAGCCGGCCGTCATAGCTGATCGCGGTCTTCTGAATATGTGCGTTGTGTGCTTGCAGGACCATGCGCGAATCGGGGGCGTGATCCAGGTGCCACTGCACCGACTCGGCCATGTAGATTTCCCTGTCGGTGGTGTCGGCCGTCAACCCGCGCCCCGCATACAGGTCGGCCATCGCGGAGAAGTGATAGTCGGCGCAGCAGGCCGCTTCGAGTCGTCGCAGGGCGATATCATAGCTCGACTGATCGCTGCGGCTGATGTAGAGCACCGCCGCGGCGCGGAAGCGGATCAGAAGCCGCGCGAGCACGCTCGTCAAGGCGTTCTGTTCAGCGGCGTTGAGCCGGGCCCATGCCGGTGATGCCGTAGCCATTGAACTGCCCGCAACCTTGCTCGCAATGCCCAGCGCTTTCTCCAGCCGGGGCATGGACTCCGGGTCAACCTTGCGAACATAGTCAGCCAGCGGCTCCAGCGCGGGCAGCAGCGATCCGCCTGCGGCGGGGATGTCGACTCCTGCAAAACGAACGGCACTTGCGGCGTCGGCATTATGTCGACGCAGCCACCGTAACTGTTCGGCGAATCCCAGGGGCAACATCCCCGCGACGAGTTGGTCCAGGTCGCCGTCCGCACCGCCGCCGCGCGCCCAGGCATCGACAGCGACGCCTTCGCTGAAGCCGAACTCAAACGCGAAAATCGTAAACCCGCATCGCTCGACCAGGAACCGAAGTATCCGCTGCCGCATCAGCCAATATTCGCGGATGAAATGGGAACTCTCGCCGATCGCCACCACCCGCGCGTGGCCAATCATGTCTTTGAGCGGCTCCAGATCATCCAGCGGCGCATCAGGAGCAAAACTCGACAACGCGACGCCGTGGCGAGAAAGCCAATTGGCAAAACGGTCACCGCTCGATGTTCCAGCCGACATGAGGGCGAAGATAGCACCTCCAGATCGGTTGTGCGAGTAAAGATTGGCCCGCAGACCTCGCGTCACCCGTTCTGCCGCAGAATCCCGCCAACGCCAACTCAAAAGGCTGGCCCCACGCCAAGAAGATTGCCCTGGCACAAGGCGACATGGAACGGCTGAAGCGCTTGTTAGACCGTTGCCTCTTTGGCCCTTGGCCCGAAGATCGCCCCGAACTCTCTGACTGTGATTTCGAACTCGACTCACTCGGAGCAGCGGCATCATCGCAAGGCATAGTTGACGACTACCGTCCGATTTAGGCCGTCGCTGTCGAACTTGACGAAGGCTTCCGGCCCACGCGACCGGACCATTCGCAGCACCCATCGGCCATCCTTCTGGATCACTTCATTGAACGATTCGGGGGTAATCTCGATCTTGCCGACCGGCTTGCCATTGGCGTGCTTGAACGTCCGCTCGGCAAAGGCGTCGTTGGCAAGTTTGGCGGCCAAGACACGTGCCTGTCGCTTGGTCAGCGCCTTGTCCTTCTCCAGCGTCGGCAGATCCGTCAAACTGGCCTCTTCAAAGCTCCACGTCTGGCGACGGGCCATCCACCACTCGACCATCTTTGGTATCGCGTCGTCGAGCTGAGGAGTCCACGTCCCGCCTGCCTCGTACCCAAAGCGGTCATCGAAGATCGTGGCTAGACGTGTGAAGGTATTGTGGAGCGACTGACGGAAGGATGCCGCATTGGATTCTTTCGCCTGTGGCGAAGGGTTGTCGATCGGCCAAGGCTCTTTGACCGTCAGGCACTCGATCAGAATATCGATGCCACACTTGTCCTGTCGATCAATCAAGGCCGCTCCAACATGCCAGCGTTGGGTCCAACCGATGCTGCCCGTTACGTCCGCTGCCGCCTTGTGTAGCTCCATCAGCCTGGCGACGGCTTCTTCCCGCGAATCGATGCGTTGAAGAACATCGATCTCCATGCGATGGCCGAGCAGCTTTTCACCGAGTGCCTGTCGGACTCTGTCAGCAGCCCCCCAGTTGATCAGCGTCCGCATTACGCCATCGGGCAGTTTCTCCCTTTCGACACTCAGCGCACCATACAACCGGTCAAGGGCTGCTTGGCGGATGCCCTTGGGTATCGCGTTGGAAAAGTTGCTTAGACCCATCCCGGCGTATCCGCGCGTGGTGGCGTCATACTTGCTGTCTGAGGCAATGATCGCCAACGCCTCCGCGCTTTCTCGCGAATAGCCGCTAATGGCCAAGCCCCATACTGCCCGGAAGCGTGTCTTGTCCCCCGTGACTGGGTCGAGTGCTTCCTTCGCCTTGATTGGGCGTTCCTCTGGCTTGAGATACGGATAGCCTCCTGCGCCAGATGATTCGGCTGGAGCCATCGGCTGAGTCGTCACTTTCCTCGCGTTGATGGGATTGATCACATACCACTGCGGTAGGCTGCTCAGTTTTGCGCGGAAAGGCGTGTGCGGTGAGTTGACAAACGCCTTCCAGAGGGCAGCATGGTCGTTTGGATCGATCTTCTCAATGGCCTTGATGACGCCGGAATAGGCGATAAGTTCCTCGTCGCCAGCCGCCAACTTCACCGCCGCCCGCACGTAGCTGTCTTCCTTGTTGTATTCCTTGATGTAGGCGATCTGTCCACTGACGAAGATGCATCCATATAGCCTTTGGTTACTGTAGAAGTGCATGCTCGATAGCTCGAAGACCAACTCCGTTCCCTCAGGGGTCGTCTGGCCGACGTAGATCTGGACGATTGGATTGTTCTCGGCAACGGCCCATTCGGCAGGTTGTCTGGCGGGTCGCAATTCAGGATTGCCAGCCAGAGCCAACTGTGCTAGCAGCAGCACGACCACCCAGTTCTTGCGCATGGGGCATCTCCTATTCTCAACTGCACGATTAGACGCTCTGACAGCCATTTGGTTCCGATGATCTTGCCGCTGGTTACAAACCCGTTCGCACCGGGACTTACCGACATTTCGAACTCGCGCCGGGGTAAGTAAGAGAATGACGAACAAGACCAACGAGTATGAGCAATAGCAGTCGCCGGACGCTACAATCATGCTTTCGCGCGGAGCAGGCCTCCGGCGGCGGGGGGGGGGCGGACGCGTAAGACGGTGCTTGAATGTCGTTGATCACAACCAATGCTGTCAGCAAGAGCTGGTCGGACGTGGACGTTTTGACGAACGTTCATGTGAGTCTGGCGCCGGCTGAGCGGGTGGGGCTGGTCGGGCCTAACGGGCAGGGCAAGACGACGCTGATCCGCATTCTGGCTGGGCTTGAAGGGCCCACCGAGGGCACCATCGACCGCAAGAACGGGTTGCGGATCGGGTATCTTCCGCAGGACCCGCCGGCGCTCGAAGGCGCCTCGCTGCACGAGGCCATGCTGGCGGTCTTCGCCGATCTGCACCGGCTGGAGGAGGAGGTCCACCGCCTCGCCGCGGCGATCGAAAGTTCCAGCGACGAGACGCTCATGGACCGGTACGGCCGCCTGCAGCACGAGTTCGAGGTCCGCGGCGGGTACACGTACGGCCGCAAGATCGAGCAGGTGCTGTCGGGGCTGAGCTTCGAGCGGGAGGTGTGGGACCGCCCGCTGTCGCAGCTTTCGGGCGGGCAGCGCACGCGGGCGTACCTGGGGCGGTTGTTGCTGGAAGACCCCGACGTGCTGCTGCTGGACGAGCCGACCAACCACCTGGACTACCAGACCGTCGAGTGGCTCGAGGAATACCTGCAGAGCTTCGCCGGGGCGATCATCGTCGTCTCGCACGACCGGTACTTCCTCGACCGCGTCACCACCCGCACGTGGGAGGTTTCCGCCGCGGCCGTCGAGTGCTACCGCGGCAACTACTCGCACTATCTCACGCAGCGCGACGAGCGGTTCAAGGAGCGCATGCGCCGCTGGCAGGCCCAGCAGGAGTACATCGCCGAGACGGAAGACTTCATCCGCCGCTTCCTGGCCGGTCAGCGGTCCAAGGAAGCCAAGGGCCGCCGCACGCGCCTCGAGCGGTTCATGAAGACCGAGGCGATCCCCAAGCCGCGCGAGCACCAGCACATCTCGGTCAAGTTCAACCCCGGCGTGCGCACGGGCGATTTCGTGCTGCGCCTGGCGGACCTGCAAGCCGGATACGACGCGGCCGCTCCGCTGGTGCACGTCGAGAAGCTCGAGATCCAGCGCGGGCAGCGCGTGGCGATCGTCGGGCCAAACGGCTGCGGCAAGACCACGCTGCTGCGGACGATCCTGGGCAAGCTGCCGGCGCTGGGCGGCAAGGTGAGCCTCGGCGCCGGCGTGCGCGTGGGGTATCTCTCGCAGACGCACGCGGAGCTGGTGGCCGACATGACGGCCGTCGACGCCGTGCGCCAGGGCGACCCGGGCGTCAGCGAGTACAAGGCCCGCTCGCTGCTGGGCGGGCTGCTGATGGGGGAGGAGGACGCCTTCAAGCGCATCGACCAGCTCTCGGGCGGGCAGCGCAGCCGCGTGGTGCTGGCGCGGCTGATGCTCGCCGACGCCAACGTGCTGGTGATGGACGAACCGACCAACCACCTGGACATTCACTCGCAGGAAGTGCTCCAGGAGGTGCTGGGCGAGTTCGAGGGCACGGTGATTTTCGTCAGCCACGACCGCTACCTGATCCAGGCCCTGGCCAGCCACATCTGGGCCATGCACGACGGGGCCATCACCGAACTCAAGGGCGACTGGAACAAGTACCTCGCCTGGCGCGACAAGGTCGAGACCGCCGGCGGGACCATGCCCGTCGGCGAAAAAGGCAAGGACGCGGCCAAGACTGACCGCCTCGAACAGTACGACCAGCGCCGCGACCAGGAGAAGCAGCGTCGCAAGGCCGCCAACAAGATCAAGAAGATCCAGCGCCAGTTCGAGCAGACCGAGACGCGCATCCACGCCCTGGAAGACAAGCTCAAGACGATGAGCGAAGAGATATCAGCCGCCTCGGCGGCAGGGGATCTGGAGCGCGTCCGCGCGCTGGGGGCCGACTACGCCGCCGGCGACGTTCAGCTCCGCGAGCTGTACGCCCAATGGGAGCAGATGGGCGCGGCGCTGGAAGAGGCGGAATGATGGAAGAATGGAATGATGGGGACGGGGTGGCATGGCGACCCACCAGAAACCAAAACGTGTGTTGCCATGCCACCCAGTTAGCGGCGGGGCTTGCCCCGCGCGTTGGCCCCCGACCCCCAAGAAACTTACCACAGAGGCGCAGAGAAAAACGAGAAGATGGGGATGAGAACGGTAGGGCGGGGTGGCATGGCGACACGCGAAGCGGGTCGCCATGGGCGGAAGGAAGGATACAACGATGCACACAGAGTTCACCGAGACCGGGGGGCAAATTAGCTGCTGAGGTCGCGGAGGTCGCAGAGGGAAGAAGTAGTTTTGTCTTTTTACAGCCTCAGCGTCCTCAGCGACCTCAGCGGCTTGATCTATCGGCGGCAGTCGCCATGGGCGTTCGTGCGCTGAGCATCATGGCGACCCACAAGAAACAGAAACGTGTGTCGCCATGCCACCCGGCAGAATCGAGATTCATTGTGTTTTTCTGGAACCGCCCCTTTGCTTGCGCATCTAATACCAGACCGCCGCCGGGATGGTGCGGGCAGCCCCCTTATCACAAGGACGCGTAACATGACAAAAAGGATTATGATGCTCGCGCTGATAACGTGCCTCTTGATTACGGCGGCCGTCTATGCCGGACGAGGTCTGAGCATGAAATGCCAGAGCCAAGAAGGCAACGCCGGAGCGGCGCAGAAGGGCTGCGGGCACGAAGCGCAGGTGCTTTTCGGGGGAGGCATGTTCTTCAACCAGGTTGGCGGATACTGCCGCGCGTGCAAGAAGTTCGTCTACCTCAGTTGGACGCGGGACAACATCCCCGCCGATATGAAGGCCCGGATCAAAGTCATCCCCCGCCCGGCGCCGCTGGGCGAGGTCTGGGACGCCCAGACAGGCAAGATCATGACCATCCACGCCTGCCCCACCTGCAAGGGGCCGTTCCTCGAAATCCGGAACCCCGACGAGTTGAAACATTGCCCCGCCTGCAACCGGCCTTACTTCGCCATCGACAAGAGCAAGCCCGAATTGGCGGTAGACTGATCCTTGTGCGCTGACCATCATGGCGACCCACGAGAAACAGAAACGTGTATCGCCATGCCACCCGCCCATTGTGGCAGGGGGAACGATCAGGGACATGGCGGCTTGACAACGGCCGCCATGGCACCCCCCGGCCCGTCCGCGCAATCGCTCTGCGGTCTCTGCGATCTCTGTGGTGAAATATCCGGGCTATCCCTTCTGCTTTTTCTCCCAGGCGCTGGCGGCTTCGAGAACTTCCTTGAGCCTTTCACGGATGGGCAGGTGCTGGGTGCAGCGGTCTTCGCAGGCGCCGCAATCGCTGCACTTGGTGCCGCTTTCGGGATCGACCACCCAGTGCCATCGCAGACGCGGCACGGACTGGTCGGGGTCGTTCTGCAGTCGCATCACGTCGCGCGTCTCCATGAACTGCGGGATCGGCACGTCGTTGGGGCAGGGCAGGCAGTATCCACAGCCGGTGCAGAATCCGTCGAATTTGCCGAGAATCTCGCCGCGAAGGCGTTCCATGGCGGCTGCCTCGTACGGGCGGAAGTTTTCCACCGCCGCGACGGCCTGGTCGATCTGCTCGACGCTCGAAAAGCCCACCAGCGCCGTCGAGATGGACGGGTCCGACACGACGAACCGCAAGGCCGCCTCGACGACGGACCGGTCGGCCGGTCCGCGGATGAAATCGAACGTCTTGGCGTGCTGGGCGAGCAGCCCGCCGCCGAGGGGGTTCATAGCCGCCACGCCCAGGCCCATGGCGCCGGCGGCGTCGACGGCTTCCTGGCGATAGGAGAAGTTGGCGGCGCAGTATCCCAGCAGCACGCCCTCGAAGACGCCCTCGGCCAGCACATCTTTCAGCAGCGGACCCGACAGGTGCGACGAGGCGACCACGTGGCCGATGAGCCCTTCTTCCTTGGCCTGGAGCATGGCCTTGACGGCGCCTTCGTCGCGGCGGCTCTGGTAGTCGCCTTCCTTGTTGAGGCACCACATGTGATAAAAGTCGATCTGGTCGACGCCGAGGCGCTTGAGCGATTTCTCAATGGCCGCTCGCATGTCCTCGGTTTTGGCGGCGAAGGTCTTGGTGGAGATATAGAACGAGTCGCGCGGCATGTGCTTGATCGCCGCGGCCATGATGTCTTCGCTCTTGTCGCTGCAGTAGCCCGGGGCGGTGTCGAAGTAGTTGATTCCGCGCCGGTGTGCGTGCAGCACCAGTTCGGCACTGGCGTCGATGTCCTCGGGCTTGGGGAATCGCATCCCGCCAAAGCCGATCGCCGAAACATTCTTTCCCGTCCTGCCGTAGGGCTTGGTCCACATCAGTGCGTTCTCCAATAAGGCCAGAAGAAGGCCGGTTCGCGGGAGGGTAACGATTTTCCTCTATGGCACCAGATACTCGCTCACCCCGGCCGATTCAAGCCCCAATCGCAAAACAACTTGCCACAAAGCAGGATCGAAATTAGCCGCAGAGGTCGCTGAGGTCGCAGAGGGAAGAAAAGAAACAACCGACGACGAGGACGAGGACGACGAGGAGGACGAAAAGAACGCTCCCCGTCCCCATCCCCGGCCCCGTCCCGGTCTTTGTTTTAATCCTCTTAATCCTCTCAATCCGCGTAATCCCGCACTCCCCGTCCCCGAGCCCGAAGAGAAACGAGAGGACGAAATTAGCCGCAGAGGTCGCTGAGGTCGCAGAGGGAAGAAGTTGTTTTGTCTCTTCACATCCTCAGCGACCTCAGCGGCTTAATTCTCCCGATTCCCGGTTCCGACAGACCCCATTCGCGGGCGGGGTTTTTGGGCAGCGGGTTGCCTTTGGATGGCTCGATGAAGTATCATGCGCGTCACGCACAGCCGATAACGGAGCCACACTGACTAGTTCCGCATGACCTTACGAGCGACCATCCTGGGCCTGCTGGGGGCGATGTTTGTCGTCACGGTAGGCTATTTCGCCAGCCAGGTCGCCAACCTGGCGCATTTCGCCAACCATTTCTTTCCGATCGTCGTATTCTTTCCGCTGGTGGTCTTCGGGGCGATCAATCCGCTGATGAAGCGCCTCGGCGGCGGTTGGCGCCTCACCAGCGGCGAACTGTCGGTCATCGCGGCGATCATGCTCATCGGGTGCAGCCTCCTGGGCACGGGGCTGATGCGATTCTGGAGCCGCGGGACCTTCATGCCCGTTCTGATCAACCACGGAAATGTCCGATGGAACAAGGCCCAGGCGATGCAGCAGGTCCCGTCTTACCTGCTGGTCAACGACGGCAAGTATGACGAAAGCCTCGCCGAGGCCTACCGCGGCCTGCGCAAGAGCCCCGACTCGCCGAGCATCGGGTTGTCAGACGTTCCCTGGGGGCAGTGGCGCGGGCCCCTGGCCACCTGGATGCCCATCATCCTGCTGTACTCCATCGCCTCGATCTGCATGGCCCTGATGGTCCGGCGCCAATGGGCCGAGAACGAACGCCTGCCGTACCCGATCGCGCAGGTCGCTGCCGCCTTCATGGGCACCGACGAGAACCCGCCGGCCGGCGGGCTCTTCCGCCATCATCTCTTCCTGGTCGGGGCCATCGCGGTCTTCGCCATCCACCTGGCCAACGGTCTCAACACCTGGACCAACGGGCGCTTCATCAGCATCCCGATGGTGTACGATTTCTTCGAACTGCTCCAGCGATACCCGACCCTGGGCAGCGGCGTCTGGGGGTTCGGGCTGGTGCATGTGGCCCTGTGGCCGACCATCATCGCCTTCGCCTGCTTCATCAACGAGAACGTCAGCTTCTCGCTGGGCATATCGGCTATCCCGTTTTTGCTGGTGGGCGTCCTGTGTACCGAGAACGGCGTCAACCTCAACTGGAGCTACCTCGACGGCGGCGTCCTGGGGTGGCAGATGGCCGGAAGCTTCCTGGCCGTGGGCGTGACCATCCTCTACCTCGGGCGGCGCTACTACGCGCAGTTACTGGGGCGGATCTTCGGGTTCGGACGTGACGGCGAAGTGCGACCTTACGAGGCCTGGGCCGGGCGAATCTTCGTTATCTGCTTTGGTCTGCTGGTGCTGATCCTGTCGAAGATGGGCCTGGACTGGCCTTTCGCCGCCATGGCGGTGGGCTTGTTCCTGCTGGGGTTCCTCGTCTTCGCGCGCATCAACGTCGAGAGCGGCCTGGTGCTCGTGCAGAGCTGGTGGCAGCCGATGGCGGTGCTGGTGGGGCTCTTCGGGGCCGAGGCCCTGGGGCTCAAGAACCTGGCGATGATCGGCATCTTCTACCCGGTGCTGAGCTTCGACCGGCGCGACTGCCTGATGCCGATGATCCTCAACGGTCTGCGGATCTGCCGCTACAACAACATCCTGGCCGGGCGCGTCGGGGCCGTCAGCGTCCTGGCGCTGGTGGCTATCACCGTCGTGGCAGTTCCCTTCGGTCTGTGGGTGGACTACAACTGGGGCTTCAAGATGGGCAACACGCCCAACGAAGCCAGCACCATCGCCAACCCGCCCTCGGGAACCTTCGAGTACCTGGCCAACTCCTTCACCGAACTCAAGAGCACCGCCGTGTTGCTCAATTCCCAGAACCTGACGCTCTGGCAGCGCCTGACGCACATCAAGCCCGACAGCAAGTTCCTCTGGTCGATGGGCCTGGGATTCGGCGCCGTGCTGATGCTGGCCTGGCTGCGGACGCGCTACGCCTGGTGGCCGCTGCACCCGATCCTGCTGCTGGTCTGGGGCACCGGCGCCCTGCAGGAGATGGCCTACTCGTTCCTGCTGGGCTGGCTGATCAAGCGGATGGCCCTGAAGTACGGCGTCTCGTGGCAGTCGCTGCGAATCTTCATGATCGGCGTGATCGCCGGCGACCTGGTCGGCGGGGCCCTGTGGATGATCGCCGGGGCCATCAGCTACGGCATCACCGGACAGCAGCCCGTCAAGTATTTCATCTTTCCGCTCTAAGGCTGTGTGCGAATTAGCCGCTGAGGCCGCTGAGGTCGCTGAGGGGAAGAAAAGCAACAACCGACGACGAGGACGAGAACGACGACGAGGACGAACAGAAGACTCTTTCCGTCCCCGTCCTTGTTTTCAATCCTCTTAATCCTCTCAATCCCATCCCAATCCCGCACTCCCCGTCCCCGTCCCGTCCCGGGCCTGAAAAGAAACAACTGCGACATTTCTGAAATTAGTCCCGGCAGGGCATACACTTTCGCAACAGGTTGGTTTTTCTTAAGGCATCAAGCCGATCATAATAGAGCCCCTTGCCGGAAAAGGTACCATTATGAAACTCAAACGACGCACATGGCTTTATGCGGCGGCGACTATCGTGGTGGTCATCGCGGCCGTGATCGTGTGGGAGGTCTGGCTCGAGGACTATCCGGTCCGACAGTTCGGCGTTGTGGAAGAAGGGGTGCTGTATCGCAGCGCCCAACCGACCGAGGCCGCCTGGCGGCGCCTGCGGGACGACTACAAGATCCGCACGGTGGTCAGCCTTCGCGAGGAGGAGCCCGACGCGGCCTGGTGCCAGCTCGAGAAGCAGTTCTGCGCCGCCAACGGCATTGGCTACGTGAGCATGCCTATCGGCCCGTACGAGATCACTGACGAGCAGTTGCAGACCCTGCTGAAACTGATCGGCGATCCGCAGCGCCAGCCGGTGCTGGTACACTGCGAACTGGGCAAGGCCCGCACGGGCGTGGCCGTAGCAGCGTATCGGATCGCCGCCAACAGGTGGTCGTGCCGCTCGGCCGTGGAAGAAGCCCAAAATTACAAGAAGCACCTCGACGTGGCGTATGTCGGGTACCTGTGGGGCCTGTCCAGGGTCTGCGACCGCAAGTAGACTGCGGCATTATCGGGTGTGCCCAACGCGCTGAAAAGCAACAACCGACGACGAGGACGAGGACGACGACGAGGACGAGCAGAAGACTCTCTCCGTCCCCGTCCTTGTTTTTAATCCTCTTAATCCTCTCAATCCCGTCCCAATCCCGCACTCCCCGTCCCCGAGCTCTGAACAGAAATGCGCTTTTCCACCGCCCTTTGGCGCGGTATTCTTTTGGTCGATGCGAAACGCTATGACACTGCTGATGGGGCTGTCGCTGACGGTGGCGGCCGGTTGTCCGGTTCACCAGGACCAGAACACCCCGGTGGGCCAGAAGCTCGAGCGCGACCCGGTGACGGGGCGGGGGTACTGGATCTACGTTCCCAGCACGTACAGCCCCGAGCGGGCGGCGCCGCTGATCATCACGTGCCACGGCACGCCGCCGTTCGACGTTTCAGAGATGCACATCCGCGAGTGGAAGATGCTCGGCGAGCGCAACGGGTGCATCATTTTGGCCCCGGCGCTGGAGGGCACTGACGGCATCCTGGGCGATGGTCCGCTGGGCAGCATGCAGGTGTGCGAGCGGTCCATCCTGTCGCTGGTCAGCATGGTGGGCTACCGCTACAACATCGACCGCGCGAACATCATGATCACCGGCTTTTCGGGCGGGGGGTTCCCGGCGTACTTCGTCGGGCTGCGCCACCCGGAGATTTTCAACGTGGTGGTGGCCCGCAACTGCAACTTCAGCGAGAGCAACCTTCACGACTGGTACCCCACCGACGCGGTGCAGATGCCGGTGATGGTCTACTGGGGCGAGAACGACCCGCTGACGATCATCCTGCAGTCGCGCAACGCCGTGAACTATCTGCGTTCGCGCGGGTTCATCGTCGACACGTCCGTCGTCGCCGGCGCCGGGCACGACCGCCACCCGGAGTTTGCGATGGCGTTCATGCTCAAGAACCGCCGCACGCCCCGCCCGTCCCTTCCGGTCAAGACCGTCAATCTCCTGACCACGACCGTCGAGTGATCGCACTCCCCGTCCCGTCCCCGTCTTTGTTTTAATCCTCTCAATCCGGTTTCAATCCCGCACTCCCCGTCTCCGTCCCCGTCCCCGTCTCCGTCTCTGTTTGCCTGTCGGCAGGCAGGTCCGGCACTCTCTCCGAAAAACTCCAAAAGCGGCAGCTAAGGCTGCCGCACTCCATAGGTCCCGCACTCCCCGTCCCTGGACTCTGAAAAGCAACAACCGACGACGAGGACGAGGACGACGACGAGGACGAACAGAAGACTCTCTCCGCCCCCGTCCTTGTTTTTAATCCTCTTAATCCTCTCAATCCCATCCCAATCCCGCACTCCCCGTCTCCGTCCTCGTTCCCGTCTCCATCTTTGTTTCAATCCTCTTAATCCTCTCAATCCGGTTTCAATCCCGCACTCCCCGTCCCCGTCTCCGTCTCTGTTTGCCTGTCGGCAGGCAGGTCCAGCACTCTCTCCGAAAAACTCCAAAAGCGGCAGCTAAGGCTGCCGCACTCCATAGGTCCCGCACTCCCCGTGCCTTCACGCCGCCGCCGTGGCCACGATCGATCGATTGCGCCCGAGGCGCTTGGCCTCGTAGAGGGCGCTGTCTGCCGCCCGCAGGACGTCATCAGGCTCGCCCATGCCGGGCGCGTACTGGGTGACGCCGGCGCTGATGGTGACGCGGAAGTCCGGCGCGAACCCGAACCGCAGGCTCTCGACGGCGGTGCGGCATCGCTCGGCGCAGATTATGGCCTGGCTGGCGTTCTGGCGGGGCAGGAGGATCATGAACTCCTCGCCGCCGAGGCGGTAGACGGTGTCGGTGCCGCGGGCCGTGGCGCCCAGGGCCCGGGCGACGGTCTGCAGCACCTGGTCGCCGCGGATGTGACCATACAGGTCGTTGATGTTCTTGAAGTGGTCCACGTCGAGCATGGTGCAGGCAAACGGTTCCATGTACCGCCGCGCGAGGCTCAGGTGCTCCTGCAGGCGGAAGATCGCCTGGCGGCGATTGAGCAGCCCCGTCAGTTCGTCCGTCGACGCCGCCTCTACCAGGCGCGTGTTCAGCGTCGTCAATTCGTTGTTCATCTTGGAGAACCGCGAGGCGTTCTGAACCAGTTCGTCGTAGAGGGCCGTCATCCGCACGCCCGCGCGAATGCGGGCCTGCAGCTCGCCAGGGTGGAAGGGCTTGGACAGAAAGTCGTCCACGCCGGCGTCGAAGGCGTCGACGAGGCGGTCCTTGTCCGACTCGACCGTCAGCATGATGACATACGTGTACCGCTGTCCGTGCTCGCCCCGCACCGCACGGCAGACCGTCAGCCCGTCCATCACCGCCATCCGCCAGTCCAAAATCACGATCTCCGGTTGGCGCTCGACGAGGATCTCCAGTCCCCGCGCCCCGCTCAGGGCCGTCAGCGGCTCATGTCCGCTTGCGGCGACGTGGTGGGCGAGCATCGCCAGGCTTAACGGGTCGTCGTCGATGATCAGCAGCGGTTTGCGTTCACTGGCCAATGTCATAGCAGGAACCTCATGCCGCCTGGGCCGAAAAATCGGACAGGCGGTTTCGCAAGTCGAGGAAGGTCGCCTCGGTCTCAAGGAAAGCCTTGACCACGACCGGGTCGAAGTGGCTGCCGGATTCCTCGACGATGATGGACCGGGCCACCTCATGGCTGTAGGCGTTCTTGTACACGCGGCGCGAGGTCAGGGCGTCGTACACGTCCGCCAGCGCCAGGATCCGCGCACAGAGCGGAATGTTCTCGCCCACCAGGCCCGTGGGGTACCCCGTGCCGTCGAACCGCTCGTGGTGCGACAGGGCAATGTCCCGGGCCATCAGCAGGAACTCCGCGCTGGGGTACTGCGCCACGGCCGCGTTGAGCGTCTCGGCGCCCAGCGTGGTGTGCCCTTTCATGACGGCGAACTCGCGGTCGCTCAGGCGGCCGGGCTTGAGCAGGATCGAATCGGGAATGCCGATCTTGCCCACGTCGTGCAGCGGGCTGGTGGAGTAGATGGTCTGGACGAAGCCTGCCGTCACGGTGTACCCGGGGCGGTCCCATTCGAGCAGGCACTGGGCGAGGGTCTTGCAGTAGTTTCGGACGCGTTCGAGGTGGTGTCCGGTCTCGGGGTCTCGCGACTCGGCCAGGCGCGCCATGGCGAACAGCGCCACGTCGCGGGTCTCCAGCGCCAGGACGCGCTGCCCGGCGCGGACGCGCACGGCCAGCTCTGCGGGGTTGAAGGGCTTGCCGATAAAGTCGTCGGCGCCGGCGTCGAGCCCCTGGACGACGTGCTCGGGTGAATCGTGCGACGTCAGCAGGATGAAGTACACGTAGCCGCCGAAGGCCTCGCCGCGGACCTTGCGGCAGAGTTCCTCGCCGCTGAGACCGGGCATGTCCCAATCGGAGATGACCATGTGCAGCCCGCCGCGTCGGAGCTTGGTCAGCGCGTCGGTCCCGTTGGTGGCGGTCTCGACCTCGTGCTGGGCCTGCGTGAGGGCGTTTTCGAGCAGCGTCAGTGACAGTTCGTCGTCGTCAACGATCAGGATCCTCATAGTGTCCTCGTTTCTTCCCGACTCGGGTCAGTGGTCTCCGCCGACCGTCAAAATTCCCGGTATCGCCTCCAGGCACCGTTCCAGCTCAGCCCGCACCCGCGGCAACCGCTGCGCCGCCGCGGTGATGTCGCCGGCCTGGCCCGCCTGTTCCACCGCGTATGCCGCCTGCCGCAACTGCCCGGCCGAGAGATTGGCCGCGGCGCCCTTGATCGAGTGCGCCAGGCGTCGCGTCTCGGGGGCGTTGCCCGCGGCGGCGGCGGCCTCGAGCTTGTGCAGCTCTCCCGGTATGGTTTCGGCAAATTTGCCCAGCATCTTGTCCATGAACTGGACGTTATTGAGACATCGCCTTTGCAGGTCCGCCAGGTCGAAAGGCACACTGGGCGCAGCGTCCTGCGAAGAGGAGGCATCGGCGCGCCCCGGCGCCGGCGCGAGGGTAGACTCGATCATGCGGATCAGCTCGTCGGGCACGAAGGGCTTGGCGATGTAACCGTCCATGCCGGCATCGAGGCACTTCTGGCGTTCGCCGCTGACGGCGTTGGCCGTCAGGGCGATGATCGGGATGCGAGCGGCGTGGCGGGCCATGACCATGCCAATGCGTTCCTTGTCGCGGATGATGCGCGTGGCGTCCAGGCCGTCCATCTCGGGCATCTGGCAGTCCATCAGGACCAGGTCGAACTTCTTCTTCATCAGCAGGTCGACCGCGTCGCGCCCGTTGGTGACGACCTCGCAGCGGAAACCGCTCATGCGAAGGATCTCGACGGCCAGCTCCTGGTTGACCTCGTTGTCCTCGGCCAGCAGGATCGACGCGTCCCGAGGCTGCACCGCCGCCGGGACCGCCGCCGCGGCGGCGCCCTGGGGCAGGGCTTCCCGCCCCTTGGACCGGGCCACGGCCTGGACGATCTCGTCGAACAGCCGCGACTGGTGGACGGGTTTGAAGACGCAGGCGTGGGCGACGGCGTAAAACGCGCCGTCTTCGAGGGAGGTTTCGGACGGCACCATCAGCACGCGCACGGTCGGGGCGATGGTGGCGTCGGACATGATCGTCCGCAGCAGCGTCTCGCCGGTCATTTGCGGCATCTGGAGATCGGCCAGCACGATGCCGAAGGGGTTGTCGCTGGCGCTGTGGCGGCGCAGCGCTTCGACGGCCTCGGCGCCGCCGGAGCTGGTCTTGGCGACCAGTCCCCAGCTGTTGAGCAACTCGCACATGGCCTGGCGGCTGGCGGCGTTGTCGTCGACCACCAGGACGGGTTTCCTGCTCAGATCGGCGAGGTCCCTGGCGGTCTGGCGCGGGGGCTGGTTGCAGGTGTCGAGCATGACGGTGAACCAGAAGGTGGACCCGGCGCCTTCTTCGCTCTCGAGGCCGGTTTGGCCGCCCATCATTTCGGCCAGGCGTTTGCAGATGGCCAGGCCCAGACCGGTTCCGCCGTGTTTTCGGGTGGCGAAGGAGTCGACCTGGGAGAAGGACTTGAACAGGCGGCCGGCGTTTTCGGGAGAGATTCCCGCTCCGGTGTCGCGCACGGTGAATCGCACCTGGGCCTTGGCGCCGCTGACGCGGACCAGCCTGGCCCGGACGACGACCTCGCCATGCTCGGTGAACTTCATGGCGTTGCCGATGAGGTTGACCAGGATCTGGCGCAGGCGGTCGGCGTCTCCGCGCACCTGGAAGGGTACGGGGGCCTCGACGAGGCTGACCAGCTCGAGGCACTTTTCCTCGGCGGCGCGGGCGAACATCTCGACCGTGTCCTCGACGACGGTCCGCAGGTCGAACTCGCGCGGGTGCAGCGTCAGCATGCCCGCCTCGATCTTGGAGAAGTCCAGGATGTCGTTGATGATCGTCAGCAGCGACAGGGCCGAACTCTTGACGATGCGCGCATAGCGGCGCTGCTGGTCGGTCAGCGTCGTGCGCGTCAGCAGGTCGGTCATGCCCACCACGCCGTTCATCGGGGTGCGGATCTCGTGGCTCATCCGCGCCAGAAAGTCGCTCTTGGCGGCGTTGGCGACGGCCTCTTTCCTGGCGGCGGCCTCGGCATGGCGGCGCGTCTCGTCCAGCGCCATCTCCGCGCGGCGGCGCGTGATGGCGCTTCCGATGGCGCTGCCCAGGGTCGTCAGGATGGACGACTCGGTCTCGTCCCAGCGGCGCCGGCAGTGGCAGTCGTCGAATCCGATGAAGCCCCAGTAGTGCCCGTCGACCATGATCGGCAGCAGCAGGACCGAGACGATGCCCTGCGACTCCAGCAGGTCCCGGATCGGCGCGGCCATGTCCTTCACGATCCCGTTGGTGGCGGCCCCGGAGGCCATGTCGTCATACCACGTGGGCGACATCGAATCGTAAGACAGATTCTGGAGTTGGGGGTTGTCGATCTCCGGTGCGGCGGTTTCGCAGGCCCATTCGTAACGCTGGCTCATGAGGCGGCGCCCCGTGCCGCTCTCGTCGTGGTTTTCGAAGACATAGACGCGGTCGACGCCGGCGGCCCGACCGACCGTCTGCAACGCCTGGGCGACGCTCAGCGACAGGTCGGTGATGGTCAGCAGCGCCGCGGTGGCTTCGGAGACCGCCCCCAGCAGGCGGTCCCGTTGGCGCAGCGCCTCCTCGGCCCGCGTGCGGACGGTGATGTCGCTGCAGACGCCCACGAACTGCGTGACGCGCCGCCCGCGCCACGACGAGGGGTTCAACGTCACCTGCCAGACGATCTCCTGCCCGTCGCCGCGGCGGAAGGGCGCCTCGAACTCGGTCCGCCGTCCCGAAAGCACCTCGGTCACGGCGCTTTGAACGAGAGGCCGCGTCTGCGGCGGCCACACGTCCACGTACGGGCGCCCGACCAGGTCCGACAGGGCGCAGTTCATGGTGCGCAGGCCCGGTTCGTTGACGGTCAGATATCGTCCGCGGCTGTCGAATAGCTGCACGGTGTTGGGCGAGCCCTCGACCAGGCTGCGGTATTGCTGCTGCGACTCCAGCAGCACCTGTGCCGACTCGCGCAGACGGGCATTGACGACGTACGAACCCAGCACCAGGATGCCCACCAGGCACGTGATGCCGATCGGCCCCAGGCGCGCGATGGCGATCTCCCGCGCCCAGCGGTCGGCGGCGATGTCCATGCCCAGCGCCGCGATCACCTTGTGGGTCTTGGCGTCGCGCAGCGGCGCGATCCCGCTGACCCAGACGCCCCATTTGTCCGGGTGCGGTCCCTCGGTCATGGCCTGGCCGTAGCTGAAGACCCTGTAGAAGCCCGCACTGGCGTCTTCATAAACCGATCCGCAAGGGGAATGATCGGGCGAGTCATCCGGTTCCGATTCGACCAGGAACTTCACCTTGCCCTGCGCAAGCTGCGTCAGATAGACAAATCGCACGTCCCGCGCGGATCCGCGAAGGGCGACCATCCGCTCCTTCAACTGGCGGTAGTTGTCGGTGCCGACATCCGCCTCTGAACACGCCAACGCCTGGACGTGTTGGGGTGAAATCCCCGCCGCCGAAGCCATGGCCCGGGCCATGACGTTGCCGCGAAGCTGAGAATCGGCATGGTTGCCGACAAAGATCGTCGCGATCCACCCCGCCGCCAGTATCCCCAGAAGAAACAGCGGCGCCCGGATGGGCACGGCCCCGTGGAACTCGCCAACCTTGTCTGGAGCGGCCGCGGCGACCGAATATCGCCACAGCGAGACCGTCATGATGATCGCCAGGAGCGTGCGAACCGCCTGGACCGGCACGCCCGTGCAGGCGAGAAACCACTCGTGGTTCAGCACGTCTGCCAGAAATACCGGCGCCCGCGGCGTGATGAGCCCCGCGGCGACCGCGTACGCGCCCATCGCCGCCGCCAGGACGCGCAGCCACAGTTTCTGCCGCGCCGGCGCGGCGGTCGAATGCGCCCACAAGACGCCCGCGGCGCCCGCGGCGGCCAGAAACCCCACGACCGTCCGGATGCCGACGTTGATCCCCGCCCAACCGTGCCCCAGGCTGCCCACGATGGCCATCACCAGCAGCGGCAGGCAGACCCATACCGCCGGCGCCTTGCCCCGCAGCGTCGCCAGGCCCCCGCGGGCAAACTCGAGCAGGAAAATGAACGACACCGCCATCACCGTCACGCGGATGCCCGTGAACACCATCGTGTCGGCAACGCTGATCGACAGCAGATCCAGCCACTCGTTGGCGCCGTGGAACAGACCGAACAGGCCCAGCCACCGCCAGGAGATGGCGTCTTTGCGCCCGCGGCTCAGGCAGACCGCCGCCAGGAGCAGGAACGACAGCCCGTAGAGCAAGAAAATGAAATCCAGCTCGGAAAGCAGGAACTCACTCATGTTCCGCCCTCCCGGTAGAGCGTAATCGTGCAGCATCCAATGGGTGTGCGATCATGACAGTCATCAGCTCCGCGCCTCGGGCGTCTCGTGCAACACGCCACGGAGCTAATCGGGAAAAATGGCAATCCACTTAATTTAGGGAACAAAGAAGCTGCGTCACAGAGACAGAAGATTTTGCATAATTCATCCTTCATGAATTTTGGCCTCAGAGGGGCCTTCGTGCTTAGCCCAGGGCGCGGGGCGAGCGAAGCGAGCCCAAGCCCGGCGGGCAATTACGTCCGCCCCTCCGGGGCTCGATGCGGAGGGGACCTGAACCCAGGGCTTGGCCCTGAAGCCTGCTGTCGCAGCCTTCAGTCCTGCGCCCTGGGCTAAGAACGCGTTGCCCCTGCGGGGCAACACCGCCCCGCTGGATATTTGACCGCGGTCTCTGGACGCCGCGCGGCCGCGGCAGTATCCTCCCCTTGCCCAAACGTTATCGCGGAAGAAATACCATGAAGATCGTCATCCTCGACGCCTATGCGACCAACCCGGGCGACCTGTCCTGGGCGCCCCTGCAGGCGCTGGGCGAGTGCGAGATCCACGATCGCACGCCTGCCGAGCTGACCGTTGCGCGCGCCGCCGGCGCCGAGATCGTCCTGACCAACAAGACCCTGCTGCCCGCCGGCGTCATCGAGCAATTGCCCCTCGCGCGGTACATCGGACTGCTCTCGACCGGCACCGACGCCGTCGACGTCGCCGCGGCCGCCGCGGGCGGCATCGTGGTCTGCAACGTGCCGGCCTACAGCACGCAGTCCGTCGCCGAAATGGTCTTCGCCCACCTGCTGAACCTGACGTTCCATGCCGCCGAGCACGCCCTGGGCGTTCGCGCCGGGCAATGGGCACGCAACAGCGACTTCTGCTACAGCGACTTTCCGCTGGTGGAACTTGCCGGAAAGACGATGGGCCTGGTCGGCTTCGGCCAGATCGGCCGCGCCGTCGCCCGCATCGCCCTGGCGATGCGCATGAACGTGCTGGTGCATACGCTCAGGGCATCCGAGGCCGCGGGCGTGACATTCGTCGAGCTGGATCGAATCTTCGCCGACAGCGACGTCGTCTCGCTCCACTGCCCGCTGACCGATCATACGCGGCGACTGGTCGACGCGCGGCGGCTGGGCATGATGAAACCCACCGCCTTCCTCATCAACACCAGCCGCGGCGGGGTGGTCGACGAGCCCGCCCTGGCGGCCGCCCTCAACGCCGGGCGCATCGCCGGGGCTGGACTGGACGTGCTGAGCATCGAGCCGCCTCGGGAAAGCAATGTGTTGATCGAAGCGAAGAATTGCTACATTACCCCGCACATCGCCTGGGCGACGAAAGAAGCCCGACAGCGGCTCATTAACGTAGTCGTTGAAAACGTGCGGGCGTTCCTGGCGGGCAAACCGCAGAACGCGGTGCTGTAAAGAAGTGGTGAGTTGTGAGTGGTGAGTGGTGAGTGCAACAACAAGGGCAACGACTCATTCTTTTGTTGTTCTCACCACTCACCACTGCTGGAGCTCCAGAATGACTGACCGCATCGAAGAATGGGACCTGACAGCCACGAACCTCGGCCGCGCTGCCAGGCAGCGCTATGAGGTGGCCGTCCTGCCGACCGGCGCCATCGAGCCGCACAACCGCCACCTGCCGTACGGGCAGGATGTGCGTCACACCACGTGGGTCGCCCGCGAAAGCTGCCGCCGCGCGTGGGCGAGCGGGGGCAAGGTGCTGTGCCTGCCGGCGATCCCCTTCGGCGTCGACTGCAACCTGATGGACTTCCCGCTGGCGATGCACGTCAGCCAGCAGGTCCTCGACGCGATGGTGCGAGAGGTGATCGTCTCGTGCCTGCGCCACCGGATCGCCAAGTTCGTGATCGTCAACGGCCACGGCGGCAACGACTTTGCGCCGCTGTGCCGCCAGGTGCAATGCGACCTCGATACGCACGTGTTCATCTGCGACTGGTGGAAGGTCGGCGCCGACCGCTACGGCGAAATCTTCGACCACCCCGACGACCACGCCGGGCAGATGGAGACCTCCGTCGCGATGACGCTGTTCCCCGAGCTGGTCGAGATGGAAAACGCCGGCAGCGGCGCCGCCGCCCCCTTTGCCCTGGAAGGCCTGCGCAAAGGCTATGCCCGCACCAGCCGGCGATTCTCCCAGCTCAACGACCACTGCGCCGCCGGCGACCCCAGCGGCGCTTCGGCCGAAAAGGGCAAGGCGTACCTGGAACTCGTAGTGGATCGCGTGGCCGCATTTTTAGCGGAACTTTCAGCCGCCAAAGTGGATAAAGACTTTCCGCAGGAATCATGTGGAGTGCGGCAGCCGTAGCTGCCGCTTTTAGAGTTTTTCGGCTACCGAGAAACTTCCAAAGCGGCAGCTAAGGCTGCCGCACTCCAAAAGGAGCAGAACATGAGTGGCGTTCGCCGCGGTTTCTCGATCCCCATCGTCGATCTCAGCCGTCGCAGCGACATGCATGTCGTCGTCGACCGCGAGACCGGAAAGTACCTCGGCCACCCGACCACCGTCCTTCTCGACGACGGGCAGACGATCATCGCCGTCTATCCCAAGGGGCACGGGCGCGGCGCCATCGTCATGAAAAGGAGCACCGACGGCGGCAAGACCTGGTCCGACCGCCTGCCCACGCCGGAAAGCTGGGCCACCAGCCTCGAGGTGCCGACGATCTACCCGGTCGTCGACGCGGCTGGAAAAAAACGCCTGATCATGTTCTCGGCGCTATACCCGCTGCGGATGGCCGTCAGCGAAGACGACGGGGCCACCTGGAGCGAACTGGAACCGCTGGGCGAGTGGGGGGGCATCACGGCGATGTCCGACTGCACGCCGCTCAAGACGCCCGGGCACTACCTGGCGATGTTCCACGACGACGGGCGCTTCATCGCCGGCGGCGGCGCACACACCAACACCATGACGCTGCTCAAAACGTTCAGCACCGACGGCGGCCTGACCTGGCAGAAGCCCCAGGCCGTGCTCGCCCGCGAAGACGTACACCTGTGCGAGCCGGGAATCTTCCGCAGCCCCGACGGGCGACAGCTCGCCGTGCTGCTGCGCGAGAACGCCCGGCGGCGCAACAGCTTCGTGATCTTCTCCGAGGACGAAGGCAAGACCTTCAGCGAGCCGCGCGAGTTGCCCGGCTCGCTCACCGGCGACCGCCACCAGGGCCTGTACCTGCCCGACGGGCGGCTGATCATCAGCTTCCGCGACACCTGCCACAACTCGCCGACCTGGGGCGACTGGGCTGGATGGGTCGGAACGTACGATGACATCGTGCAGGGGCGCGAAGGACAATATCGCGTCCGCTTCAAAGACAACCTGCTTGACGGCGACTGTGCGTACCCCGCGCTGGAACTGCTCCCCGACGGCACGGTGGTGACGATGACCTACGGCCACTGGTACGCCGACGAAATCAAGGTCGCCTCGATCCTCGCGCTGCGGTTCAAGATCGAGCAACTCGACGCAATCGTGAACGAATAGCTCGTGGGGTGGCATGGCACCCCTGTAAGCCAGACTCAGATGATGGTATCCCGTTTTCGCCGATACCGAGCCCGTCCGCTGCCGCCCCAGTGCGACAGGTCCACCAGCACCGCACCGATCACCAGGGCGAACCACCATCCGCTGATGTTGTGGTTGTTGTTGAGCATGGCGGCCATGTACGCCAGCGTCGTGTAGGGCATGAAGAAGAAGCCCAGCAGCGGCCAGATGATCGTCTCGAACGCGCGTCCGAAGTAGTCGGTCAGGATCCAGATGAAGAACATCACCACGCGCGGAATCAACATCGCCAGGATCGCCACTATGCAGCCCATGGTCGCCCTCCCTTCGGGCAGAGTAATTATATCGGCTTGGGCGACAGTAGCACGGGCGTCCCGCCCGTGAGTAGCATGGGCGTCTCGCCCATGCTCTTGTCTCTCTGGCGGATGGGACGCCCGCCCGTGCATGGCCGAGACGGCCATACCACACAACCGGCCACGGCCGGGACGGCCGTGGGACTCACGGGCAAGATGCCCGTGCTACGGGTGCTCATGCACGGCGTCGCGCATCGCGTAGATGTTTTCCAGCGGCAGGAGCTGGTGCAGGTCGTGGCTGGACGAGACGATGTAGCCGCCATCGGCGGACAACCCCTCGATATGCCGCTGCACGTCGGCCCGCACGTCCGCGGCCGTGCCGGACAGCAGCACGCCGTTGATGTCGATATTGCCGTGGAGGGCGATGCGGTCGCCCCAGGCTTCTTTAAGATGATAGATGTCCTGCTGTCCGCCGCAGGGGTCGATCGGGTGCAGCACGTCGCCCCCCATCGCCAGCAGCGTCGGCAGCAGCGGCTCGACCTGCCCGTCGATGTGGAACATCAGGAACTTGCCGGCGGCCTTGATCATCGCGGCCTGCTCGCGCATGTGGCGGAACTCGAATCGCTCCATCATCGCCGGCCCCAGCATCGGCCCGCCTCCGGCGATGAGTCCCGAGCCGATCTTCACCGCGTCGATGGGGTATTCCAGGTACATCGCCAACTCGCGTAGCGTGTACTCGTGCAGGAGCTTCTGGAACTCGTCGACGAAGGTCGGGTTCTCGATGGCCGCGATGCAGAAGTCCTGAAACCCGATCGCCGTGGCGGCCGTGAATCCGGCGGTCTGCGCCCCGATCACCACGCCCATCTCCGTGCCCTCCAGCGCCGCCAGCAGCGCCTCGAGCCGGCGGCGCAGCGCGTCCAGGTCCGGCAGCGGAAAATCGCGCAGGGCGGCGCGGCTCTTCATCGTGCCGTCGACATAATGCAGCCGCCCGTGCTCGTCGCGCATCTCCTTGCGGCCCAGGTGCCAGACATGGCTGAAGTACGCCATGTCGTTGCCCATGCGGCGGTTCCACTCGACGACGTCGGCGATGGGCAGCTCGAAGGAATGCAGCGCGTAATCGACGGCCTTGCCCAGCATCCCCTCGACGATCGCCGGATCGGCTTCGGTCTCGAACAGCGGCACGTCGGGGCGCGGGCAGTGAGCGACGGCGTCGAGATATCGTTGCCGGTCGGGCGCCCGCACGTCAGGAGGCCTTTTCATGCGCCTGAAGTTCCGCCACCAGCGGTTCGCCCAGCAGGGCCGCTCGCTGGGCGTCGTCGGGGGCAGCCGCCGGCAGGGCGGCGCCGCGCCCGCTGATTCCGCGGTCGTTGAGGATGGCCGCGGCGGCGTTGAAGACCGAGTACCCCAGCGTGCGCAGCAGGTTGAGCATCGCGCTGAACTGCGCCTGGAGGCGGCGGGCCTGGCGGATTTCCCCGCTTTCGGCGGCCGCCGCGACGCGAAGGGCGCAGCGCGGGAAGACCGAGAAGATCCCGTCGAGGTTGCTCTCGACGCCCAGGCGCACCATCGTGTCGATCTGGAACGGCTGGGCGGGGATGATCCGGAAGCCGTCCTCGAGCAGGTCGATGATCTGCCGCGTCTTCTCCCAGATGTCCGAGCACTTGATGCCGTGGATGTTGGGATGTCGCGAGAGCTCGACGACGGTCTGGATGTCCAACGCGTTGCCGGTCAGTTGCGGCAAGTCGTAAAGGAAGATCGGCTTTGCCGCGTAGTCCGCCGCGGTCTGACAGTACGCGATCAACTGCTTCTGCGTGTACTTGACGTACGCCGGCGTGAGGATGACGAGGTAATCGATGTCGCTCTGCTGGGCCAGCGCGATCCGGTCGCGCGTCCGCGGCCACGACGCGTCGCCCACGCCGATCATGACCTCGCCGCGGCCTGGCATGCGCTGCGAGGCGACTTCGATCACCTGGGCGTACGCCTTGTCGCAGAGCTGCTGCATCTGCCCCATGGTTCCGGCGGCGAGAATGCCGGCGATCCCCGCGTTCCACTGGTCGGCGATATGCCGACGCATGCCCGCCGCGTCCAGCGACCCATCTTCGTTAAGCAAACTGCACACGGCGCTGATAAGCTTTGTCTTCATCGTCGTCCTCTTATTGGCAAGGCCGAATCTTACGCTTGTGCAACTATAGTGTCGAGAGTGTGAGCAGGGGCATGGTTGCCGCGGAGCGTCCCGAAGGGACGCAGGAACATAGCCGGGGGCAAACCTGAGCGAGCGAAGCGAGTCGAAGGCGCCGCCTCCGGAAAGGGCATCAACAGGTTTGCCGTCCCGAAGGGGCGGCTGGTACCGGCTCGAACAGCCTGCCCGCCCCTGCGGGGCGGGTTCAACTCAAGGCCCGATCCGGGGGCCGCGCTTCGCTTGCCCCCGGCTATGTCCTGAGCGTCCCTCCAGGACGCACCCGTCGCTGCTGCGAACTTCTTTACTGTGATGAGCCCGCCCGGTATCTTGCCTGCTCTAAAGAAAGGTTTCCCATGCGTTCCGAAGTGACTGACCGTTACTATCGCGTTTACACGTACCAGAACGTCGACCGCGTGCCGGACCTGGAGTTCGGGTACTGGCCGCAGACGATTCGCCGCTGGATTTCCGAAGGCGCCAAGATCGACATGACGCCCCAGGAGATCAACTCGATGTTCAGCGGCAAGTTCGACGCGTTTTTCGGCCTTGAGGGCGAGGGCACGGGCATCGGGGCGGCGTGTTTCATGCACCCGTCGTTCGAGCACGAGGTCATCGAGCGCAAGGAGCATTCCGTCATCGAGCGCGGCGGCGACGGCGTGGTCGCCGAGCGTTTCGAAGCCGCCCAGGACGAAAGCTCCATCCCGCACTTCATCGACTTTCCGATCAAGACGCCGGCCGACTGGCAGGAAATGAGGAAGCGCTACCGCCGCGACGACCCGGTGCGCAAGGGCAAAGACTCCGACTTTGCCCATGTGCGCGAGGCGATGGCCCGCGGGGCGATGGTCACGCTGCACCTGTGCGGGCCTTACGGGCAACTGCGCAACTGGATGGGTTTTGAGAATCTCTCCACCGCGTTCTACGACTATCCCGAGATGATCCACGACATGATGGAAAGCTTCACCGAGTTGATCGTCGACAGCGTCGAGGCCGCACCCGCCGACATTCCGATCGACCAGGTCTCGTGGTGGGAAGACATGGCCAGCCGCAACGGCCCCTTCGTGAGCCCCAGGATGTTCCGCGAGTTCCTCCAGCCGGCGTATCATGCGGTGATGCAGGCCGCCAAAAAGCGCGGCTGCGTGCTGGGCATCGTCGACTGCGATGGCAACCCGCACGACATCGTCGGCAACTGGCTGGAAGAAGGCGTCAACATCATGTTCCCGATGGAGGTCGCCGCCGGTGTGGACGCGGCCGAGTGGCGCAAGGAGTGGGGCCTGGACCTGCGGATGCGAGGCGGCATCGCCAAGGTGCCGCTGGCGCAAGACAAGTCCGCCATCGACGCCGAGCTCGAGCGCATCCGCCCGCTGCTGGACCAGGGCGGCTTCATCCCGCACCTGGACCATCTCGTGCCGCCGGATATCTCTTACGCGAACTACTGCTACTATCGCGAAAAGAAGATGAAGATGATTGGGAAATAGAACAACAGATCCTCGATCCTAGGTCCTAGATCCTAGGGCGGGACAACGAGCCTGTTTTCCCGAGGATCTAGGACCTAGGACCTGTTTTATGCTGAATCTCGACCAGATCACCAACCCCGTCTACCGCCGGGCCGACAACGTCCGCGACCCGTCCGTCCTGCCGCTGGAGAAGGGGTATGCGATCTTCTACAGCCGCCATTCGAACCTCGACTGGGGCCCGGCCGAGAACTGGGCCATCGCCTTGGCGTATACCGAAGACTTTATCACCTTCAGCGACGACCGCGACATCACGCCCAAAGGCTACGCCTCGCCGGGCGACGCGGTGTTCTGGCATGGCCGCTACGTGCTGGTGTTCCAGAAGTATCCCGGCTACGCGCGGCTGTGCTATAGCGAATCGTCCGACGCGGTGAACTGGTCGCGGCCGCAGGCCTATCTTGAAGAGGTGCTCAAGCTGCCGTGGAACGAGTTCGAGCGGGCGATTGATCCAACGCTGGTGATCGACGGCGACACGTTGCACTGCTTCTTCGTCGGCTCGTGCGCCCGCAAAACGCGCAAAGGCCACGCCAATCTGCTCGGCCACGCCGTCACGCAAGACCCCGCGCTGAAGACGTGGGAGATCCTCACGGTCGATAAGCCGCTGATGGGCTACGATCGCATCGAAGAGGGCGGCATCGAGAACGTGACAGTGTTTCGCGCAGGCGGCCAGTGGGTGATGATCTCCAGCGAAGACCTGGGCCCGTCGCAGCACCTGGCCGTTTCGACCTCTCCGGACCTGATCACCTGGCAGCGTCAGGACGCCATCCGCCTGCCCAGGCAGAAGTGGATGGCCGTGTCCGAAGGCGCCCCGTACGTCTGGCAGGAAGGCGACGCCTACTGGATGATCCTGATGGGCGTGGATGAAACGCAGAAGACCAGCGCCGGTCTGCTGTACTCTGCCGACGGGTTCAACTGGACGCCGGCCAAGGAAGGCGCCATTGCGCCACGTTAGCGGCGGGGCTTGCCCCGCGCGTTTGTATATCGGAGCGAGATCATGACTGAACATCTCACGCGCCGTGCATTCCTGAAATCCGCCGCGCTTGGCGCCGCCGCGGCAACTGTGCCGGTGGCGAGGTTGCTGGCCGCCGCCGACGCCGCGGGGGGCCCTCGGCCGAACATCATCTTCATCCTGGCCGACGACCTGGGCTGGGGCGACCCGCATCTGTTCGGCGGGCATCCCTACATCAAGACGCCCAACCTCGACCGCCTGGCGCGCGAGGGCACGTGCTTCACCCAGTCGTATACCAGCTCGCCGGTCTGCTCGCCCAGCCGCTGCGGGTTCATGACCAGCCACTACCCGGCACGGCACAAGATCCACGGGCACTTCGCCGATCATGCCCAGAACCAACAACGCGGCATGCCCAACTGGCTCGACCCCCGCGCCGCCACGCTGCCGGGCCTGCTGAAAAAGGCCGGCTATCGCACGGGGCATTTCGGCAAGTGGCACCTCGGCCACGGCGAAGGCGCGCCGCCGCCGACCGAGTACGGTATCGACGTGTCCAAAACCGTTAACTCGACCGGGCCGCAACTGGGCAGCGAGAAAACGCAGGAGTTCTTCCGCGCCCGATCGACGGGGATGATGGTCGACGAGACGATCAAGTTCATCGAGGCCGGCCGGAATTCGGGCAAACCGTTCTACGTAAACCTCTGGACCCTCGTGCCGCACGCGCTGCTCAAGCCCACGCCCGAGGAGCTGGCTGTCTACAAAGACCTCGACCCCGACCCCAAAGACTTTCCCGCGTACATGCGGCAATACGCCGGCTCGTCGAAGAACTTCAAGTCGCAGATGAAGGTCTACGCCGCGGCCGTCACCGGCATGGACAAGGCCCTGGGCCGCCTGTTCGACTGGCTCGACAAGGAAGGCCTGGCCGACAACACGCTGATCTTCTTCACCAGCGACAACGGCCCGGAAGACTACCGCGTCTCCAACGCCGCCAACGCGGGCATGGGCAGCCCCGGCCCGCACCGCGCCCGCAAGCGCAGCTTGTACGAAGGCGGTCTGCGCACCTCGTGCATCGCGCGCTGGAAGGGGCACGTGCCCGCCGGCAAGGTAGATAAGGATTCGGTCCTCACGGCCGTGGATTTCCTGCCGACGATGTGCAGCCTCGCCGGAGCGGCTGTGCCCGAGAGCGTCAAGGCCGACGGCGAGAATGTGTCCGATATCCTGATCGGCAAGAGCCGCCCGCGCACGCGGCCGATCTTCTGGGAATGGCGCTTTGGTGTGGCTGGCAACAAGAATTACCACCCGCCCAAGCTGGCGGTGCGCGACGGCAAATGGAAGCTCTTCGTCAACCCCGACGGCAGCAACGCCGAACTCTACGATATCCCCGCCGACGGCGAAGAACGCAGGAACGTGGCCGCCGATCATAAAGAGGTTGTCGCCCGCCTCAAAACCCTGGTGCTGGAGTGGAAGAAGACGCTGCCCTGAGAGTGGGTGTGGCTACTTCGGCCACGAAGTTTTGGCTTGACAATTTCCCTGGAAGGGCTTATACTTTTTGGCGTCACATTTGTATGTTGGAGTATCTTGGCCCTGAGTAGAGGTCAGCGCCGGGACGCATTCAGAATCGCATTACTGCGGAGGTATTGCATTTAGGCGCAAAACAAGGAGTAAGCCTATGAAGCAAGCATTAACGATTATGGCTCTGGCCGTTGTGTCTATGTTGGCTTCGGGAGCAGGAGCGGCGTTGATCCGGATCGATTTTGGAACAGAAGACAGTCCCGTTGTGTCTGGCGTGGACGCCCTGGCGGCTGCGGCTGATCCCGTGGCCTTCGGCAGCTATGGACTGAATGTCTGGGACGGTCGCAACGCCGCGGAATATCAGGACACTACGACCAACCCAAGCTTTGCAGGCTTGCTGGACACCGTGACGGGGCTGGCGACCAGCGCCTACATTTCCTTCACCGGGACAGTCTACTCATACAATGCCACCGGTTGGGGTACCGGCGCCGGAAATCTTCGGGGCGACTTCCTGGCTAATACTGTCGGAGACATAGCTTTTGAGATCGGCGGATTGCTGGCCAATACCGAAACGAAGTTGTTTGTGACCAGCCAGGTCTTTACCCGGGACGGGTGGGGAGAAGTGGCCGGCTGGCATGATCAGACAGCTAGCTTCACGATCGACGGTATCCGCAACAACGTGGGAAATGGCATGCTGATCACCACGACGACTGACGGCAATGGTCGAATTACGGGGACGTGGCACAAAGATACCGGCGAATCGGATTTGACCGGTATACAGATCAGCCAACAGCCGATTCCCGAGCCGGCCTCGATGGGCCTGCTGGTTCTGGGAGGCCTGGCTTTGCTCCGCCGTAGACGCGCATAATAGTCGCGTTGCCTGATGGTTGACTCTCAACGGGCGGCTCCGGCCGCCCGTTGGTTTGCGCGGATACGGCCGATGGCATCTTCCGGATTCATCCGCTAGGCTATTGAGGTCCTTGAGAACTGAAGGTGTCCGATGTCCCGGCCCAACATCATCTATGTCTTCGCCGATCAGATGCGTTCGACGGCGCTGGGCTGCGCGGGCGTCGAGCGGGTGCATACGCCGAATCTCGACGCCTTCGCCGCGCAGGGGATGCGCTTTACCAATGCGGTCTCGAACACGCCGGTGTGTTCGCCGTCGCGGGCGACGCTGCTGACGGGGCTGCACGCGCTGACGCACCGGCTGGTGTTCAATGACATCATGCTGCGCACCGACGTGCGGTGCCTGGCGGACGTGCTCAATGACGCGGGGTATCGCTGCGGGTACGTCGGCAAGTGGCACATCGACGTGCAGGACCGCGGGGCCTTCACGCCGCCCGGGCCGCGGCGGCGCGGGTTCGACGACTTCTGGGCCTCGTACAACTGCCACCACTCGTACCTCAACGGCTATTATTACACCGGCGAGAGTCCTGATTCGGTCTGGGTGGACGGCTACATGCCCGACGCCGAGACCGACCTGGCGATCGGCTATCTCCGGCAGAAGGCGGCCCAGCGAGATCCCTTCTGCCTGATGCTCTCATGGGGTCCGCCGCACTGCCCGTACCGCCAGGCGCCCCAGCGCTACCTCGATATGTACCCGCCCGAGAGCATCGAGCTGATGCCCTCAGTCCGCCAGGGGCGCGTCTACGGCGGCAACGGTCCGGGCCCCACGGCCGAGGAAGACCGCGCCAAGCGCGAGCAGGTTGCCGGCTACTACGCGCACGTCACGGCGCTGGACGAATGCTTCGGTCGCCTGATGGCCGCCATCGACGCGGCGGGCATTGCCGGCAATACCATCGTCGTCTTCTCCAGCGATCACGGGGACATGCTGTACAACCACAACCGCGGCTGGAAGTGCAAACCCTACCGCGAGTCGATGGGCATCCCGCTGCTGGTGCGTTGGCCGGGGCGCGTGCCAGCCGGTCGCGCCGCCGGCGGCCCGGTTGGGATCGTCGACCACATGCCCACGCTGCTGCACCTGGCGGGCCTGGCCGCCCCTGAGGGCGTGCAGGGGCAGGATCTGTCGGCGTACTTCCTGGGCAGCGATTCGGCTGCCCCGCACAGCCAACTCATCAGCTTCCCCGTGATGCCGGAGAACTACTCCTACGGCGTGTGGCGCGGCGTCGTGACGTCGCAGCACACGTACGCCACCTTCCGAGACAAGCCCTGGTTGCTCTTCGACGACCAGGCCGACCCGATGCAGATGACGAACCTGGCCGGCTCGCCTGACCATGCCGCGCTGCAGGCCGATCTCGATGCCCAGACCCGCGCCTGGTTGGAGCGAACAGGCGACCCCTTCGAGCCATCCCGCACCGTGGCCGATAAGTACTACCGCGGCCACGTCGGCTGCGTCATGCCCTACTTCGAGAACGAGACCATCCGCCAGGGCTACGCCGCGCACCGTAAGAGCAGTTCCTAGAAGGGTGGCATGGCGACACACGTTTTTGTTTCTGGTGGGTCGCCATGGGGGTCGCGCGGCTCAGAAGACCAGCAGACGGAAAGGAGGCCGCATGTGGAGTGCGGCGGCCTTAGCCGCCGCTTTTAGAGTTTTTCACCCAACGGGCAACGTACAGGCCCAAAAACTTCCAAAGCGGCGGCTGCTGCCGCGGCACTCCATAGGGCGTGTCGCCATGCCACCCGGCCGTGCCACCCATTGTCTGCTGCGAGCATCTTCATTGACTTACCGATAATGCATTCCTATTATCTGTTGTAGAAAGGCGAGCCCATGAAAACGCTACTTCTGACTGCGGCGGCGGTAGCATTGCTGGCGATGGCGGGGTGCGATCGCAAGCCTGCCCCTGCCACGCGTGCGGCTGATGGCAAAGTCCACATTCTCTGCACCACCTTTCCAATGTATCTATTCACGCGGAACGTGACGGCCGGGAGCAAGACGATCTCGGTCGAGATGATGGCGGCGGCCTCGGCGGGCTGCCCGCACGATTACGTGCTGACTCCGCAAGACATGCAGGCGATCACCGGCGCCGACGCGCTGATCATCAACGGTCTGGGGATGGAGGAGTTCCTTTCGGGGATGCTCGCTAAGGCCGGACCCAAGGTCCGCATTATCGATACCTCGCGCGGGATCGACGGCGTGATCGAGATGGCCCACGAAGAGGCCGGCCACGACGACCACCATCATGAGCATTGCCAGTTCAACCCGCACCTGTTCGCCAGCCCGAAGATGGCCGCCAAAGTCGTCGCCAACATCGCTGCGGCGCTGGGCGAGCTGGCGCCGGGCGAGGCCTCGCTTTTCGCCGCCAACGCGGCCGCCTATCAACAGCGCCTCGCCGCCCTGGGCGAAGAGTTCGCCAAAGCGGCCCAGGCGCTGCCCAACAAGAAGATCGTCACGCAGCACGCGGTGTTCGATTACCTCGCCCGCGACTGCGGGCTGGAGATCGTCGCGGTCATCGAGGCGGCGCCCGGCCAGGAGCCCTCGGCGGCAGACATGCTCAAGATCATCCGGACCGTTCGCGACAGCGGCGCCGCGGCGGTCTTCACCGAACCGCAGTATTCGCCCAAGGCCGCCCAGGCCATCGCCCGCGAGACGAACGTGCGCGTCGCGGAGCTCGACCCGGTCGCCAGCGGTCCGGCCGATGCGCCGCTAGACTATTACCAGGCCGTTATGCGCGCAAACCTCGCCACGCTCCAGAACGCGCTGGGCCGCGGCGACATGAAACCCGAGGCTGCCGATGCCGCCATCGATTAGCTTTGAAAACGTCGGCGTTTCGCTGGCGGGCGTGACGATTCTCGAGTCGGTCACGGCCGAGGTCCCCGCCGGCAGCGCCACGGCGATCATCGGTCCCAACGGCGCGGGCAAGACCACGCTGCTGCTGGCGCTGCTGGGGCAGGTGCCTTTCAGCGGGAGCATCCGTATCGGTAGCCATGCGGCCGCGGCCAGTTCGCTGCGGCTGGGGTATGTCCCGCAGCGTCTGGATTTCGATCGGGCGATGCCGCTGACGGTGATGGAGCTGCTGTCGATGGGGCGTCAGCGCCTGCCGCTGTGGTTCGGCGTCAAGGCGGCGCACCGGCGGCGGGCGATGGAAGTGCTGGCGGCAGTCAAGGCCGAGCACCTGTCGCGGCGGCGGGTGGGGGCGCTGTCGGGCGGGGAGTTGCAGCGCGTGCTGCTGGCCCTGGCGATGCTCGAGGACCCGCAGGTGCTGATCCTGGACGAGCCCTCCAGCGGCGTCGATATCGCCGGCGAAAATCTGCTGTGCGAGTTGCTCGAGACGCTCCGGGCCCAGAAGGGCTTCACGCAGATCATGGTCACGCACGACCTGTCGCTGGTGACGGCCCACGCCTCTGACGTAATCTGCCTCAACCGCCGCGTCACCGGGCAGGGCCCCACGCTCGAAGCGCTGACGCCGGAGGTGCTGGCCTCGACGTTCGGGATCCACCTGGGCCTGGCGAACCTGGCCTTGCTGCACCGGGACTGCTGCCAGGAGCACCACCATGATTGACCTGTCCTGGCTGTACGACCTGGTCGGCAGGGCGGTGCCGCTGGAGTGCATGCAGCAGCGGTTCATGCAGCAGGCCCTGATCGCCCTGGTGCTGCTGGCGCCGATGGCCGCGGCCTTGGGCGTGCAGGTCATCAACTTCCGCATGGCGTTCTTCTCCGACGCCATCAGCCACTCGGCCTTTGCCGGCCTGGCGCTGGGACTGATTCTGAGCCTCGACGTGCGCCTGGCGATGGTGGGGTTCGCGGTGCTGATCGGGCTGGGGATCATCGCGGTGGGGCGGCGGACGTCGCTGTCGATGGACGCGGTGATCGGCGTGTTCTTTTCGGCGGCTATCGCGTTTGGTCTGGCCATCGTCAAGCGCGAACCGAGCCTCTCGCGGGACATCCAGAAATACCTCTTCGGCGACATCCTGACGATCTCCGATGTGGAGATCGTCTCGCTGGCGGGCCTGTTCCTGGTGCTGATGGTCTTTCAAGCCGTCGGTTACAACCGCATGCTGTACGTCGGACTCAACGCCGCCCTGGCGGCCGCCCACCGCATCCGCACGCGGATTTACCAATACATCTTTGCGGCGCTGCTGTCGGTAGTGGCGATCTTCTCGGTCTGGACGGTGGGCGTCTTTCTCGTGACGGCGATGCTGGTCGTGCCGGCCGCCGCGGGGCGAAACTTCGCCCGCTCGGCGGGGGGCATGTTCTGGTGGGCGCTGCTGATCGCCGTCAGCTCGGCGGTCGCCGGGCTGTTGATCTCGGCCCAGCCCTGGGCCCGCACCGCCACCGGCGCCACGGTGGTGCTCTGCGCGACTGCGTGGTTCGTCATCAGCCTGCTTCCGCGTCTTTGGCGCCGAAGCTGATCCGCCGGCCGCGGGGCGTCAATCGACCGGTCGCAGCGGCGAGGTGGCTTCGATGCGCGCGGCGGTCCCGTTGATAGTGCGGATGGTGGCCGACATGCCCCGGGCCAGCCTGAGCATCTTGTCCGGCTGACCGTCGATGATCACGACGGTCTTGGCGTCGGTGGTGATCGACAGTTCCCGCCCGGAGACGTTGAGAACGACCACATCGTCTGGATTGATTCGGGCGATGGTTCCCTTGTATTCGGCAATCACGTCCGCCGGGGTTGTTTGAGCCTGTGCGCACGGCGCCAGAACGGTCGCAGCCGTGGCCAGTGAGAGCGTTATCAGTAGCGTCCGCATGGCGATTCCTCCCGTTTGTCCCCCGTGGGGTCCCTATCTAATGTTAGCGGAGCCCACTTGGAGGTGGCGGGAGTTTATGCTAGTATGCGCGGCCCGGCAGGGCGGCGCGAACGCCGCGGGTTCCCTAATACAGAGGTGACAAAGCAATGCAATCCAACGCACGACTGCCTCGGGTGGCCATCATGGGCGCCACCGGCGCCGTGGGTGTCGAGTTCCTCCGCATTCTCGAGCAGCGGAACTTTCCGCTGGCCAGCCTCAAGCTGCTGGCCTCGGCTCGCTCGGCGGGCAAGAGGATGCCCTTCCGCGGCGAGGAACTGACGGTCGAGGAATTGAGCGAAAAGAGCTTCGATGGCGTCGACCTGGTGCTGGCTTCGGCCGGCGGGAGCATCTCGAAGCAGTTCGCGCCCTTCGCCACAGCCGCCGGAGCGGTGGTGGTGGATAACACCTCGGCGTTTCGCATGGTGCCCGAGATCCCGCTGGTGATCCCGGAGGTCAACCCCGACGACATCAAGACGCACACGGGCATTATCGCCAACCCCAACTGCTCGACGATCATCATGAACGTGCCGGTCTGGCCGCTGCACAAGGTCAATCCGATCAGACGCCTGGTCGTCAGCACCTACCAGGCCGTCAGCGGCGCCGGGGCGGCGGCGATGGCCGAACTCGACCAGGCCGCCCGCGCGTTCCTCGACGGCAAGGATTTCAGGCCCAAGGTGCTGCCGCACAGCGCGGCCTTCAACGTCTTCAGCCACAACAGCAAGATCGGCCCCGACGGGTACAACGAAGAAGAGACCAAGATGGTCAAGGAAACGCGCAAGATCTTCCACTGCCCGGAAATCCGCGTGACCGCCACCTGCGTGCGCGTGCCGGTCATGCGCGCCCACAGCGAGTCGGTGAACATCGAGTTCACCAATCCCATCACGGAAAACGAAGTACGCGAGATTCTCGCAAGGGCGCCCGGCGTCAAGATCGTCGACGACCGCCAGCGAAACTACTTCCCCATGCCTCGCGACGCCAGCGGCCACGACGACGTCCTCGTCGGACGCATCCGCCAGGACCTCTCCCTGCCTGACGGCCGCGGGATCGACATGTTCATCAGCGGCGACCAGATTCGAAAAGGCGCCGCCCTCAACGCGGTGCAGATCGCCGAGTTGTTGTAAGGCGGAATAACGGAATAGTGGAATAATGGAATAATGGAATACGGGGAGGGGATCTTCCGGTCGGCGCTGGCGTGCCTGGAGACAGGGCATGTTGAAAAATGTTAATCGAGGATACAAGAAGCTGCGGGTGTGGGAGGATGCCGTCGCCCTCTACGTGCTGGCTTCAAAAGCTTTCGGCAGCCCGCCCTTCGTGCTGGCAAGGTGTTTTCGAATACGCTGGATGCGGCCCACAGCATTTCGCGCAATATCGCCGAAGGCTATTGTCGCCGCAGCCTGAAAGAGTATTTGAACTTCCTGAACATCTCTCTGGGCTCGTGTGGAGAATTCTATTGCGCGTGCACGAGTATTGCAGGCGCGGGACAGATCGCGCCTGAGCTTGCCGCCGAACTGGACGCGCTTCACTTCAAGGTCGAAAACGAACTCCTCAGCCTGATCAGGTCTCTGCAGAGGAAGCAAGACAACGGAGGCTGGACAGACTCGTTCGCACAGGACGGCTCCAGCGAAGCATAAGTCGCCGCAGCCGGTTCCCGTTTTTCATCATTCCATCATTCCAGTATTCCATCATTCCGGTTTTTCAAACGTCATACCTGCGGCTGTAGCTTGCTCTCGCACGACCTTGCGGAGGTTGCCGTCGAAGCTCTTGGACTCGTCGAGGCCCCGCTTGGCCATTTCGGCTTTGACATGCTCGTCGCGTTTGGTGTTTAGCTCTCTGATTTCTTTCTGGAGCTTTTCGCGAGCGGCTGCTTGTTCTTTCACGTACGCCTCGCGCTGCTGGGGCGTCATCTTGCGCATGTTCTCGGGGAGGTCTTCGGGCGACACTTTTGCCAAGTCGACCTGCTTGTCCTTCTTGGCATCGACCAGGTCCCAGTTCGAGTTGGTGTAAACGACGCTGGCCTTAGCGGCGGCGCGCTGGGCGGCGGCGGGGGCGTTTACCGACGAAGCGTTTTTGTCCTGTGCCGCCTGATTGGCCGATCCCGCGGCCCCGGCTTTGCCGTAGGGAATGTACGTGCTGTTGAGGGCGGTGCCCAATTCGGCGATCTTCTTGTCGTACGGCGTCGAGACCGTCACCGTGCCGGCGTTCTGGTCGATAGCCGCAAACTGCCCGTCCGCCCAGGCGGCGGCGTCGGCCCAGCCGGTATTGCGGCCTTCCTGCAACGCTCCGCAGAAGATCGTGTTGACGATGATGCCTTTGCCCGCGGCGCCTTTGCACGCATCCTGCAGGGGGATCTTGTGGTCCTGCGTGGCCGGTTCGTTGCCGGCTACCACGATGATTTTGAGCGAGCCTTTGCCCGCCCACTTGAGTTCATCGGCTGCCGCCCGAGTCACGCGGGCGACATACTCTGTGCCGCCGTGGGTCTTGAGGGCGAAAAGCTTGGAATAGACCGTGTCGAGATCGTTGGTCAGGTCGCAGACACGCTGCACCCAGCCGTTTTCGCTGCTGAGGCCGTCGTTGCCGTACTGGTAGAGCGCCACGCGAAGTTTGGGCTTGGGTTTGGCCGTGGCCAACTCGTTGACGATCGCCCAGAGCTTCTGCTTGGCCGCGTCGATCAGACCATCCATCGAGTTGGACGTGTCCAGGCAGATGGCGATGTCGACTTCCTTTTCGGCCGGCGCGGCCACGCCCTTGGGATCTACCTTGGGCGACCCGGCCGCCAGGACGACCGAACCCATCATCAGTACCGTTGCCGTCAGCAAAGCTGTTATCGCATGCCTCATCGCAGGCTCCTTTCATTCAGGTTCAAAAGATGAGACGCACAACTTGCTTGGAAGTTCCATCAAATGAGCCGGGGTCTTGTGCCACAATACGGCCGCTATGAGCGACGAAGCGCTGGGTGCCGTGGCGGGAGGGCGTTAGCCCGACAGCCACGACGGGCTCAGTAAGTCCGCCGGTTCGGGGATCGTGGCTCTCCGGGTCTTCGGCCCTGCGCGCCACGGCACCCGCGGCGACCTCGGCGGCTCAGGCACTTCCCTCGGGCGCAGCCTTGTGCCACAATACGTTCATGAGCGACGAATCGCGGCGCAATATCAAGTTGGTGATCGCCTATAACGGCGCGGCCTACCATGGATGGCAGCGGCAGGCGCAGGGGATGGATACTGTCCAGCAGCGCATCGAGGAGGCCGCCGGGCGAATCCTGGGCCATCACGTCAATGTGATGGGCGCGGGGCGCACCGACGCGGGCGTTCATGCGATGGGGCAGGTGGCCAACTTCTACACGACCAACGCGGCCGTGCCGGTGGTGGGGCTGCGGCGGGCGATGAACTCGCGCCTTCCGCGCGACATCGCCGTGCGAAGCGCCGCCGAGGTTCCGGAAGGATTCCACGCCTCGCGCAGCGCCGTGGGCAAGACGTATCGCTATCGCATCCACGTCGCCCCGGTGAGGCCGGTAGAACTGTGCGGGCTGGTGTACCACTACTGGCGGCCGCTGGATGTCCAGGCCATGCGCGAGGGGGGCGTCCGCCTCACGGGCAAGCACGACTTTCTCGGGTTTGCGTCGTCGGCGGAAGAGCGCCAGACGACCGTGCGCACGGTTCGGCGCTGCGAGGTGGCCGAGGACGGCGAGCAGGTCGTCGTGACGGTGGAGGGGGACGGGTTCCTCTACAACATGGTTCGCAACATCGTCGGGACGCTCATCGAGATCGGCCGCGGGCACTGGAGCCCCGAGCGGATCGACACGATCCTGGCGTCATGCGACCGCCGCGACGCGGGCCCGACCGCCCCGCCCGACGGGCTCTACCTGATGTGCGTTCACTACTGATCGGCGGCTAGACTCTCAACCCCAGGTTCAGCGGGCGGGCGAACTGCAGGGCGACACCGGCCCGGTCGTCGCTTCCGCCGTCCTGGCAGCGGATCAGTTTGGCGTGGCAGGCGAACTCTTCGAGCATGAAGGTGTTTTGCGTGCTGCGTGGAACGGAGAAGGCCAGGTTCACCGCGCCGTCAAGGCTCTGGGCCACTTCGGCGGCGACGGCTACGTACGTGCCGCCGTCGGACAGGTCGACGCTGCGCCCGCTGCCGAGCATCGTGCCGGCGCGAGAGAAGATCGTCACGGGGCACGAAATCGCAACGCGTGTGAACTGTCGCCGTTCTTTTGCCTGTTGCGTCATGAGCTGACTTCCCTGTTGTTCAGTCTGAATCGTCCTGACTCAAACGCCGTTCATCACGTTTAACCGCGAATTGACACCAAAGTATTCTCTCACGGATTTTATTTATGTCAATCGCAAAGCCGCAAAAGCTACTTGTCCACCAGGCGGTATTTCACTTTGCCGCCGACGATCGTCGTGGTGGCGCGGCCGGTGAGCTTCCAGCCATGATACGGGCAGTTGCGGCTGAGCGAGACGAAGGTGTTGGTGTCGACGGTCCAGTTGGCGGCAGGATCGATGATGGTCACGTCGGCCAGGGCGCCCGTGGCGAGGGTGCCCAGCGGTCGGCCGATGACCCGCGCCGGACCGGCGGTCATGCGTTCGATCAGCGTGGGCCAGTCGCACAGGCCGGTCTCCACCAGGGCCTTGATGAACAGCCCCAGCGCGCAGTCCAGGGCGATGATCCCGAAGGGCGCCAAGCCGAACTCGAGTTCCTTTTCTTCCTTGGAGTGCGGGGCGTGATCGGTCGCCAGGCAGTCGATCGTGCCGTCGGCCACGGCGCGGCGCAAAGCCTCAACGTCTGAGGCCGTTCGCAGCGGCGGGCTGACCTTGTATTTGGAGTCATATCCGGCGCAGGCGGCATCGGTCAGCAGCAGGTGGTGGCAGGTCACCTCGCCGCTGACGGCCAGACCGTCGGCCTTGGCTGCTCGCAGCAGGTTCGCGCTGCCGCTGGTGGAGATATGCTGCACGTGGTAGGCGCCTTGCGTGCGGGCGACGAGCTCCAGGTCGCGCCGCAGCATGATCTGTTCGCCGCTGGCGGCGATGCCGCCCAGCCCCAGCCGGACCGCCACCGGCCCGGAGTTCATCACCCCGGCCATCAGTTCCGGGTCCTGGCAGTGCTGCATGAGGGGTATGCCGAGGTTCCCGGCGTACTGCAGGGCCCGCTGCATGACCAGGCTGCTGGCGACGCCGTCGCCGTCGTCGCTGAAGGCCACCGCGCCCGCCGCGGCCATCATGCCCATCTCGGCCAGTTCCTTGCCCGCGCGGTCTTTGGTGATGCAGCCTACCGGGAGCACGCGGGCCAGGTCCGCCTCGCCGGCACGCTGGAGCACGTAGTTGATCGCCCGCTCGTCGTCAGCCGGCGGGTGCGTGTTGGGCATCGCCAGCACGGTGGTGAACCCGCCTGCGACCGCGGCCCCTGCCGCCGAGGCGATCGTCTCTTCCTCTTCATGCCCGGGCTCGCGACAGTGTACGTGCAGATCGATCAGCCCCGGGGCCACGATCTGCCCGTCGGCGTCGATTATCTGCTTTGCCGCGGCGCGGCAAGGCCCCACGCGCACAATCTTGCCCGCCGTAATCGCCACGTCGGTGACCTCGTCCAGCCCGTTGGCCGGATCGATCACCCGCCCATTCCTGATGAGGATGTCGTTCATGGTCTGGTCTTTCAAGTTCCGGGGTCACTGAAGTGACCCGGCCGGGTCAGTTCACTGACCCCGGAACATCCTGCGATTACTCATTCCCCTGCGACACCAGGTACAGCACGGCCATGCGGATCGCCAGGCCGTTGGTCACTTGCTGGAGAATGCAGCTATTGGGTCCGTCGGCGACGTCGGAGGTGATCTCGACGCCGCGGTTGATCGGGCCCGGGTGCATGATCAGCACGTCCTTCTTGCAGCGTTTGAGCCGCTGTCCGTTCATGCCGTACAGGCGGCTGTACTCGCGCAGCGACGGGAACAAGCCGCCGCCGAAACGCTCGAACTGGATGCGCAGCATGTTGATCACGTCCACCTCGCCGAGCACCTCGTCGAGGCTTGTGCAGACGGTGCAGCCCATCGAGGCGATCGCCGCGGGCACCAGCGTCGGCGGACCGACCACCGTCACCTGCGCCCCCAGCTTGGTCAGGCCCAGGATGTTGCTGCGGGCCACGCGCGAGTGGGCGATATCGCCCACCAGCGCCACCTTGAGCCCCTCGATGCCTCCGAGGCGCTGGCGCATGGTAAAGATGTCCAGCAAGCCCTGCGTGGGGTGCTCGTGCGATCCGTCCCCGGCGTTGACCACCGACGCCTGAAGATTGCTCGCCAGCAGGTGCGGCGCGCCGGACTGACCGTGGCGGATCACAAAAATGTCCACGCCCATGGCCGCCACGTTGCGGGCGGTATCGAGCGTCGTCTCGCCCTTGGTCACGCTGGAGCCCTTGGAGGTGAACAGCAGCGTGTCCGCCGAGAGGCGGCTGGCGGCCAGTTCGAAGCTCATCCGCGTGCGGGTGGAGTCTTCGAAGAACATCAGGGCGACGACCTTGCCTCGCAAGGCGGGCACTTTCTTGATCGAGCGGGTGGAGACTTCCTTGAAGGTCTCTGCCGTGTCCAGGATGTGCGTGATCTCGGCGGGCGAAAGTTCGTCCAGACCCAGCAGGTCTTTGCGACGCCAGACCAGCGCCTCGGGGGCAGGTTCGGCGGCGGCCTGTGCCGGGACCGATTTAGTCTTTCTTGATGATGTAGACAGCTTCTTCGCCATCGTTTTCTTCCAGTCGGACCTGTACGCGGTCCTGGGGGGCCGCCTTGATGGTTTTTCCGACGAAATCGGCCGCGATGGGCAACTCGCGCCCGCC
Organism: Planctomycetaceae bacterium; assembly: GCA_039680605.1. Classification (NCBI taxonomy): domain Bacteria; kingdom Pseudomonadati; phylum Planctomycetota; class Planctomycetia; order Planctomycetales; family Planctomycetaceae; species Planctomycetaceae bacterium. Next base: position 51,767 of record JBDKTA010000048.1, read on the forward strand.
GCGGTCGATCAAGACCGCCAGGCGGACGACGCTGGGGCGTCCGAAATCGTGCAGGGCGTCCAGCGCCGCGCGGATGCTCCGACCGGTCTGCAGCACGTCGTCGACCAGCAGCGTCCAGGCGTTGTCGAGGTCGAAGTTGATCTCGGTGGCCTTGACCAGCGGGGCCCCGCGGCTGCGGGACAGATCGTCGCGATAGAAGGTGATGTCCAGCACGCCGTGCTCGACCGTGCGCCCCTGGGCGCGCAGAAACTCGACGATCCGTGCGGCCAGCGTCTCGCCGCGCGTGCGGATGCCGACAACGGCAATGGGGCGGTCGGCGGGCAATTGGTCGACGACGGCCTCAAATAGACGTTTGACCGCGGTCTGGACTTGAACGGCGTTGAGGATCTTTTTCATAGGTCGCAATCGCCTGTCGCAGGGGGATGATACAGTCCTCTGCCGGAGAAGAAAACAAAAAACCGAGGACGAGGACCACGGATTGATGCACCCGGAGGATTGCCGTGTTACGCGAGGCGAGTACAATAAAGGCTTGATGAGGACCTATCGACCTGAAAGCTTGCTTCTTATTGCGGCTGCACGGCATGTGCTTGATGTTGCGTCGAGTGACTACCTTAAGCAGGCCGCCAATGATGCTCTGGCGGGTGGAATATATTCCCCGGCTCTGACAGAAGTCGCGATGGTTCCTGCCCCCATCATGTCCGAGATCGGTCCCCAATTCCGGCAAGCTTTGCAGGAACTTGGCTTGCCGATCCCTGACAGAGAGGCTGCCCTTTGGCATATTGCGGCATATCACGCTCAGCGGATTGCAGACGGCGAAGTTTCCCCGCGTGTTGGGATGCGGGCCATAAGGGACGAGGTGGAGTACCCGGGCCGTCTCTATGAGCGGTCGCGGGAATTCTTTGGCGATTCCCACGACCTCCACGTCCTCTATGGAATGTACTATGGCTACGACGACCTCGCCGAACGCCCGGATGAAGTATCTTTTGAGGGCAAGTATGGAAGCGAAGCGATAGCGGCTTTGGACGCTGCTGTAGTTGCCGAGGCGAAGGCTTGGCTATTGCGCCATAGTGACATTACACTTTGATTAAGCAAGTTGGGTCGTTGTCGAAAACGGGGACATCATTGGTGGTCAGTCTTTGTCTTGGACCGGCGCGCCTCGATCATAGAACAACGTCGGCAAGGACGCGATCAGCGCCTCGGGGCGGTATAGACTTTCGGTTTCGCCGCGGCAGTTGTACCAGCATTCGGTGCAGGGGTTATTTTCCGACGCGCGGCGGAGGCGGTCCATGATGACTTGCGGATGATCGGTATAGAGATTGCCCACCGGATCGTGCCGTCGTTCGACGCAGATCGCCACCTCGCCGGTGGCGTCGATGTTGAAGAACGCCCGCCCGGCCCGGCAGTCGGGCACGCCGCCGCGCAGGAAGCGGTCGAACTGGCCGAGGTACCAGGGATTGGACAGGAAGTTCGGGCACGTCTTGCGGAGGTTGACGAGGTATTGCGAGACCGGTCCGTCGTCGTGGGCGTGAGACCGCGAGCCGGTCTTGAGGTGCCCGTACGGCTGGACCATGAAATAGGCGTTTCGCCTCGCGGCCATCTCGATCAGCGGGGCGATGTCGTCGAGGTTGTCCTGCATGAGCACGGCGATGACGTTGACCCGCTGCCACTTGTGGCGCCGGGCCTTGCTGAACATCTCGACCGCCCGCCAGGCCTGCTCCCAGGCGCCCGGGGCGTGGCGGGCCTTGTCGTGGCGGGCGGGGTCGGCGTAGTCGATGCTGATCGAGACGCCCCAGAGCCCCGCGGCCATCAGGGCATCGGCCACGGCGGCCGTGGCCAGCCATCCATTGGTGGTGACAAAGGGGAAGTGGTAACGCCCGACGGCCCGGACGATCTCGGGCAGGTCGTGTCGCAGGAGCGGTTCGCCGCCGGCCAGCGATACCAGCAGGGAGCCCCAGCGGGCGAGTTTGGCGCTTCCGGTTTCGTAGTCGCTGACGGGGTGTTCGGCGGCCAGGCCTGCCGGGTCGTGCCAGTAGCTGCAGAAGCGGCAGCGGAAATTGCATCGGTAGGTGACCTGCCAGGCGCACCAGACGGGGTGCCTGGAACTCCAGGCACGAAATAATCTCAGTTTTTTTCCAAGGGGGCTGACCATTTTCCGGCAGGAAGCATCTCCGCAAGAGGCCGCTGCAGCGTAACTTTAGTGAGGCCGGGGGTGCAAAAGCAAGATCGATCAGATAAAGGCGGAAAGACTCATGTCGCCGCGGTTGCCGGCCGATCCTATAATAGGATAGAACAAGCTCCGCTGCCCCCGAAGATGGTTAACGCAAGTCAACATAAAGCGGCAAGCGGACACGCTCAGACGCCGTAAGCGACGCCTGAGCGTTTTTTAGGGGATCCAATTAGCCGCTGAGGTCGCTGAGGTCGCTGAGGGAAGAAGTTGTTTTGTATTTTCTCATCCTCAGCGTCCTCAGCGACCTCTGCGGCTTAATCTATCACCGGCAGTGAGAAACGAATTGCTTTGTCATTTGGTGCTTCTGCCGCTTCCCCCTGACTAAGGCATACCCATTACCACATTTTGTTATTGCTGATTGACTCCACTGTCCGCCAGTCGTACGATTGCTAGATTGGTTAGCAGGCGTCAGTTTATGAACGAACACAGGCATCCGGTTTGGCGCTACGGTCCGGTGGGCCTGGAGTTCGGCGTGACGGTTGCGGGTTGTGCTTTGCTGGGCGTATGGGTGGATCGGCGACTGAACTGGGCTCCGACGGCTACGATCGTGTTGACGATTGTGGGTTTCGCCGGCGGGCTTTGGCGGTTACTGAGGCAGGTGAAGAGCCTGTCGGACGACCATGACAGGAAGTCGACCTGAAACAGGCGGCGGCGGGCGCTACGGCGGGGGCACGGTAGCGGCCCTGCTGCGTTGGGTGGTTTCGCCGGTGGTGAGCGTGGGGGCGGTTGGCGCATACCCGACCTGGCTGCTCGGCGGCGCTTCGGCGCTGGAAGCCGAGGGCGTTGCCGGAGCGATCGTGCTGGCGGCGATGCTGGCCAGCGGGCTGGTGATATCGGTGCTTCTGCGGGCGTCGCTGGCGACGGCGATGATGGGGGTGCTGGCGCTGGGCATGGCGCGGATGATCGTGTGCCTGCTGGCGGCTATAGCGGCGTACTGGTGGACGGAACTTCCGCTGCGTTCGCTGGCACTGTGGATGGGAGGGTTCTATGGCGTCGCTCTGGCCGGAGAGACGACCTGGTTGTATCGGACGATGAAACGCCTTTGGCCGGCCAAGGCGCCCCAGCCCTCGGCGGGCAACGCGAGGAAGAGTTAGATAACCATCGATGTTAGCGGAAACCGACATTGTCAGCCATATGATCGACCACCCTTGGCCGCACGGGCAAGTGACCCTGGGGCCGCTGACGCTGACGCTGATGTCCAGCGGAATAGCGACGATGATCCTGGTGGCGGTTCTGCTGTCGATCGTGGTTCCGGTGCTGGTCCGGCGCAGGGCGGAAACGCCTCATGGCGGATACAACTTTGTTGAAGCGATCGTGGTGTTCGTCCGGGACATGATCGCCCGCCCGGCGCTGGGAGACCGCGCGTATCGCTATCTGCCTCTGCTGCTGACGCTGTTCGTGTTCATCCTGGGGCTGAACCTGATCGGCCTGGTGCCCATTTCATCCCTGCTGCGGATGGCGGGTCTGGATGCTCATCTTCTGGGCGGTCCGACCACCAGCGTACCGGCGATCACGGGCGCCCTTGCGATGGTCTCGCTGGCGGCGATCCTGATCGGCGGGTTGTGGGAATCGGCCCATCGCCAGCATCTGGCCCGCGGATGGCCGGTGTGGCTGTGCGTGGCAATGTCGCCGCTGCTGTGGGCGTGGAGTATTACGCCCAAAGTCCCGGGAGTGGCCGGCGTGATGCTGGCGCCGCTACTGATGGTTCTGGAAGTGCTCGGGGCGCTGGTGAAGGTCTTTGCCCTGATGATTCGCCTGTTCGCCAACATGTTGTCCGGTCACACCATGATCGCCATCCTGGTTATGCTGGGTCTGCAGGCGCTCGATAACGCCTTGCGCGAGAACCTGGCGATGGTGCCGTTGAGCGTGCTGCCGATTCTCGGCGGCGTGCTGATCAACCTGTTGGACGTGCTGGTGGCGGTGCTTCAGGCGTATATCTTCACCTTTCTCTCTGCAATTTACCTAGGATTATATGCGGGGGGTGGCCATTGAAACATTCGAGTCCATCCCCTTTTAGGAGACCGTCGATGATGCGTGTACTGTTAATTTCATCAGGTATTTGTCTGGTCTTGGGCAGCGCCCTATACGCTCAAGAGGCCCCGCAGACCGCCCCGGCGGCGACTGCGGAAAAGGCTGACGCCAAGCCTAATACGGCTGAGGGCGTTGCGTTTCTGGGCGCCTGCCTGGGTGCTGCGCTGGCTGCCGTCGGCGCGGGGTTGGGCATTGGAAAGATTGGGGCCTCCTGCATGGATGCCATCGCCCGCCAGCCCGAGGCGGGCAGTTCGCTGTTCGCTCCGATGGTGGTGGCGGCGGCGATGGTCGAGGGCCTGGGGCTCTTTGCCATCGTGGTGTGCCTGATCGCACTGGTGACCAAGTAAACCGGCGCGGCGACATGGCTTCGACGTGCAGGATGATGACGTTTGTCGCGGCCCTGCTGTGGGCGGGTGCATGCTGCGCCGACGGGCCGCCTTTGCCGACGGCGCAGGCGCCCGGAGCGGGCGCCGGCGGCGCGCCGGCGGAACGTGGCCCCACGCAGTTCACCCCCGGCGACCTGGGGCAATCGATCGCTTCGCTGCTGATCTTCGCCGGGCTGATGGCGATTCTGGGCAAATATGCCTGGAAGCCCATCGTCAAGCAACTTCAGACGCGCGAGGAACTCATCGCCCAGCGCGTGCGCCGGGCCGAGGAAGCCAAGACCAACGCCGAGGCGTTCCTGGAAACCAGCCGCGCCGGCGTCGAAAAGGCCCGTAGCGAGGCCCATGCCCTGGTGGCCCAGGCCCGCAAGGAATCCGAAGACCTGCGCGACTGCATCCTCCACCAGGCGCGCGACGAAGCCGACACCGTCGCTGAAAATGCCCGCCGCGACGTCGAGACCGCCCGCCGAGACGCCATGGCCCAACTGCAGGTGACCACCGCGGAATTGGCCGGCGAAATTGCCGCCGAGGCCCTCAAACGGCAGATCGATCCTCAGCAGCAGCAGCGGCTGGTTGAGGAATCGCTCAAGATCATTCGCACTGCCGCCGGAGAACAGTGATGTCCGCCGCCTCGCGTGATATGTCCGCCGACGCCCAGACCCGGACCCGCCGCTGCGCCGATGCGCTGCTGGATATTCTCGGCGCCGACGGCCCCGCCGACCGCCTGCTCCAGGAACTCCAGTCGCTCGATGCCCTCCAGGAGGAAGTGGCGGCCATGGAGGAACTCCTGATCGGCCAGAACCTCACCGAGCAGCGGCGCCAGGAGTTGATCGCCGCGATGTTCGCCAGCCGCAAGCAGCGGTTCGAGTCGCCTCGAGGCAGTCTGACGATGCTGCGGAGCCTCGGTCAGGAACTTGCCCAGGCGGTCGAGTGGCGGCGTCACAAGCTTCCGGTGACGCTGATCACGGCCGTGCCACTGACCGACGAGCAGGTCGAGGACGTCTCCACTCAGCTTCAAACCGCCTTGGGCGCGGAGCTCAGGCTTACCGCGTCCGTCGACGCCTCGATCGTCGGCGGGGCGGTGGTAAAAGTGGGCCAGAGCGTCTACGACGCGTCGGTGGCAGGGCGCCTGCGCCGCGTGCGGGACGAATTGAAGGCCCGGCTTTCGAACCGGCGAGGGGGCGAGCAAACCAAAGAGGGTGGGCAGTGAGAGGCCGACATGAAGTTTGACATCAGTGAAATCGCCGGGATGATTCGCCAGGAGATCGCCGCCTCGCGCGACGCGCTGGACGTCTCGCGCATCGGGCGGGTAGTCGAAGTGGGCGACGGGATCGCCCGCATCGTCGGTCTGCCCGACGCCATGGCCGGCGAGATGCTCGAGTTCGAGAACGGCCGCATGGGGCAGGTCTTCAACCTCGAAGACCGCATCGTCGGCGGCGTGGTGTACGGCTCCAGCGAAGATATCCGCTCGGGCATGTCGGTGCGAACGACGGGGCGCCTGCTCCAACTGCCCGCCGGACCGGAAATGCTCGGGCGCGTCATCAGCCCGTTGGGCGAGCCCATCGACGGGAAAGGACCCATCAAGACCAGCCAGACCCGCCCGCTGGAAGTCATCGCCCCCGGCATCGCCGAGCGCCAGAGCGTCACCGAGCCGCTGTCGACGGGGATCAAGGCCGTCGACGCGATGATCCCCATCGGGCGCGGTCAGCGCGAGCTGATCATCGGCGACCGCAAGACCGGCAAGACGGCCATCGCCGTCGACACGATCATCAACCAGAAAGACACCGGCGTCATCTGCGTCTACGTGGCGGTGGGGCAGAAGGAATCGACCGTCGCCGGCGTGGTGGAAGTGCTCCGCCGGGCCGGGGCGATGGAGCATACCGTCGTCGTCATCGCCTCCAGCAGCGAGGCGGCGCCGCTGCAATATATCGCTCCCTACGCCGGGTGCGCCATCGCCGAGTATTTCATGTACGCCCACGGCGCCGCCACGCTGGTCGTCTACGACGACCTGTCCAAGCAGGCCGCCGCCTACCGCCAGATCTCCCTGCTCCTGCGACGCCCGCCCGGACGCGAGGCCTACCCCGGAGATGTGTTCTATCTCCACAGCCGCCTGCTCGAACGAGCCTGCAAACTCGCCGAGCATTATGTGATTGTTCCCAAAGACGCCGACGAGCAGGCCCTGGCCGAGGCGGGCAAGGCCGCGCCCGATCAATACGTCGGCGTGCTGGGAATGACCAAGGCCAAGGAAGACCTCGCCGCCGCGGGGCACAACGAGACGCACGATATCCGCATGATTCCCGGCACGGGCGGGTCGATGACGGCCTTGCCTATCTGCGAAACCCAGGAAGGCGAAGTTTCCGCCTACATCCCGACGAACCTGATCTCGATCACTGACGGGCAGATCTACCTCGAACCGGCGCTGTTCTTCTCGGGCATCCGCCCGGCGATCAACGTGGGCATCTCGGTTAGCCGCGTGGGGTTCAAAGCCGCCTGGCCGGCGATGAAGCGCGTGGCCGCCAGCCTGCGCCTGGACCTGGCGGCGTATCGCGAGCTGGCGACGTTCGCCCAGCTCGGGATGGACCTGGATGCGGCCAGTCAGTCCAGCCTCGACCGCGGGCAGCGCCTGATCCGCCTGCTGACGCAGCCGCAATATCAGCCGATGCCGCCGACGGACCAGGTGATCTCGATCTTCGCCGGGACGCGCGGGCACCTGGACAGCCTGACGCCCGAGGAAGTGCCCGATTTCGAGCGCGGGCTGCTGCAGTACATCCCCGCCCAGGACAGCGACCTCTACGAGCAGATCCGGTGCGAGCACACGCTGGACAAGACCGCCGAGAAGCGACTGGCCCGCCTGATCGAGGAATATAAACAGACGCAGTACCGCAGCGCCGGTCCCGATGGCGGGAAGGAAGCATAACCGCCGTGGCCAAGTCCCGCGAAATCCTGAAGCGGCGCCGCGCGGTAGGGAACATCCGCACCGTGACGCGGGCGATGGAGATGGTCGCCTCGTCGCGCTATTCCAAAGCCCACGCGCGGGCGCTGGCGTCGCAGCCGCACACCGCCGCCCTGGTGCAACTGGTCAGCGACGTCGCCGACAGCGGCGGTTTCGAGGGCGAGCAGCACCCGCTGCTGACCCATAACAAGGGCGTCTCGCTGCGGGCGCTGCTGGTGATCGCTTCCAGCCGGGGGCTGTGCGGCCCGTACAACAACCTGGTGCTGCGCGAAGCCATGCGGTGCTATCGCCGCATGCAGGAGCAAGGGCAGGTCGAACTGCACGTGGTGGGGCGGCGGGGCGTCAACCATTTCCGGGCCGTCGGCATCACGATCGATCGCGTGCATCCGGACCTGGGCGACTTTCCCGAATACGCCCAGGTCGGGCGGCTGGCCGAGCAGTTCATGAACCAGTATCGCCAGGGCCGCATCGCGGGGTTGGAAGTGGCCTTCATGCAATATCACTCTGCCGCGCGGCAGCGCGCGATGTGTATCCAGCTTCTGCCCATGACGGAGCATCCCCAGGGCGCTGCCTCGCCCAAGAAGCACGACGCCTACGAGTTCACGCCCTCGCGCGAGGAAGTCGTGCGACACCTGCTGCCGGCGACGCTGCGCATGCAGATGTACCAGTGCTTTCTCGACGCGGCCGTCAGCGAGCAGATCTCCCGCATGCGGGCGATGCGCAACGCCGTCGAGAACGCCGACGAGATGCTTCACCAACTGACCGTGCGATACAACCGCGCCCGCCAGCAGCAGATCACGACCGAACTGGCCGAGATCATCGGCGGACGCATGGGGCTGGAGAATGCCGAGGTTTGACGATGGGCAACAACGGACGAATCGTTCAGATAATCGGGTCCACTTTTGACGCCCTGTTCGAGCAGGACCAGGTGCCCGCGATCTACAACGCGCTGGTCGTCGAACACGGCGACGGCGCCACGCCGGTCCACCTGACCGGCGAAGTGCAGCAGCATCTCGGCGGCGGACGCGTGCGGTGCGTGGCCCTGGGCAGCACCGACGGGCTCGTGCGGGGCATGCCCGTCCGCGACACCGGAAAGCCCGTCGAAGTGCCCGTCGGCAAGCCCGTGCTGGGGCGCGTGTTCAACCTGCTGGGCGAACCGATCGACGGCAAGGGCCCGGTCAAGGCCGACCAGTACCGCTCGATCCACGCCCCGCCGCCGGATTTCGAGTCGCTGACGCCCAAGAGCGAGCTGTTCGAGACGGGCATCAAGGTCATCGATCTGCTGGCCCCGTTCGTGCGCGGCGGCAAGACGGGCCTCTTCGGCGGGGCCGGGCTGGGCAAGACCGTCATCATCCAGGAGCTCATCACGCGCATCGCTACGCGCCACGGCGGCTACAGCGTCTTCGCCGGCGTCGGCGAGCGAACGCGCGAAGGCAACGACATGTGGGTCGAGATGCAGGAAACGGCCCTGGGCAACACCGGTCAGAAACTCATCGACCGCACGGCCATGGTCTTCGGTCAGATGAACGAACCGCCCGGGGCTCGCCTCCGCGTGGCGCTGTCGGCGCTGACGATCGCCGAATACTTCCGCGACAGCGGCGCCGAGACGCTGTTGTTCATCGACAACGTGTTCCGATTCAGCCAGGCCGGAAGCGAAGTCTCGGCCCTGCTGGGACGCATGCCCTCTGCCGTGGGGTATCAGCCCACGCTGGCCACCGAAATGGGCGAACTGCAGGAGCGTATCACCTCGACCAAGCGCGGGGCTATCACGTCAGTGCAGGCGGTGTACGTGCCCGCCGACGACATGACCGACCCGGCGGCCGCCACGGCCGTCACGCACCTGGACGCCTTCATCGTGCTGGAGCGGTCGATCGTCGAGAAGGGCATCTATCCCGCGGTGGACCCGCTGGCGAGCTCCTCGCGCATCCTCGACGCGAACATCGTCGGCGAGGAGCACTACCGCACAGCCCGGCGGGTGCAGGAGATCCTCCAGCGCTATCGCGATCTGCAGGACCTCATCGCCATCCTGGGCGTAGACGAACTGAGCGAGGAAGACAAGAGCACCGTCGCCCGAGCCCGACGCATCGAGCGGTTCCTCTCCCAGCCGTTCCTGGTCAGCGAAGTCTTCACCGGAAAGCCCGGAAACGTCACGCCGCTGGCCGACACCGTCCGATCCTTCAAGGAAATCTGCGACGGAAAGTGGGACCACCTGCCCGAACAGGCTTTCATGTACGTCGGCGCCGTCGAAGAAGCCGCCGAGCAGGCGGAGAAACTGAAGAAACAAGAGTAATCAGTAATCAGTAATCGGTAATCAGTAATCAGTAATCGGTAATCACGACGAGGCATCCGGATTATGGACTTCTACGACGTCATCCAGCGGCGCTGCAGCGTGCGGAAGTACCAGAACCGCCCGGTCGAGGACGACAAGCTCACGCGCATCCTCAATGCCGGGCGACTGGCGCCCTCGGGACGCAACCGCCAGGAATGGAAATTCGTCGTCGTGCGTGAGGAGGACACGCGGGCGGCGCTGGCCGCGGCCAGCGAACAGCCCTGGTTGGCGCGGGCGCCGGTCATCATCGCCGTGGCGGGGCTCAACCCCGACCGCGTCATGTCCTGCGGCATCGCGGCAGACCCCGTCGACTGCGCCATCGCCATCGATCACATGGTGCTGGCCGCCACGGCAGAGGGGCTCGGCGCGTGCTGGGTCGGGCATTTTTCGCAGGAAGCCTGCTGCCAGATCCTGGACGTGCCTGCCACCGCCAAGATCATCGAGATGCTGGCGATGGGCTATTCTGACCAGGCCTGTGCGCCCAAGACCCGCAAAGGACTCGACGAGGTAGTCTCCTATGAGCGATTCACATGAGATGAAAATCGAGCACCCCGAGCGGCTCAAACCGTTCCACTGCGAACTGCTCGTGCCCGACGCCAAGATCTGCGACGTGCAGGCGGTCTACGCGGTCTTCCCGCTCATCGACGGGCTCATGGGCGTCCTGCACGGTCACGCCCCGATGATCGGACGCATCGGCGGCGGGGCCATGACCCTGACCGGACCTAACGGGCGGCTGTGCCAGTTCTACGTCGCCGGCGGATTCGTCCAGATCACCCGCGAGAAGGTGACACTGTTGGCCGAAGAGTGCATCCCCGCCGACAAACTCGACCGCGAGGTCGTCTGGCAGGAACTCGAGGCCGTGCGCAAACGTCCCGTCACCACGGACGAAGAAGAGCAGGAACGCCTCCAGGCGATGGCCGCCGTGCGCGTCAAATTCCGCCTCGCCCAGCGAACCGCCAAGGGCAAGTAGCATCTATGGGCGAACAACCACAACACCTCCGCATCGCCACGCGCGGCAGCGAATTGGCGTTGGCCCAGGCCGCCGCCGTGGGCGAGGCCCTGCGGCAGTGCCATCCGGAACTCTCCACCGAACTGGTTGTGATGACCACCCGCGGCGACCGGGAAAAGGGACCCTTGGCCGACGTCGGCGGCAAGGGGCTGTTCACGGCCGAACTCGAAGCGGCTTTGCGCGGCGGCAGAGCACATCTGGCGGTTCACTCGGCCAAGGATCTGCCCGCGGCGATGGATGAGGATCTGGTCATCGTCGCGGTTCCGCCGCGCGAGGACGCCCGCGACGCCCTGGTCAGCCCCGGCGGTTGTGCCGCGGCTGAGCTTCCCGCCGGGGCGCGGGTGGGCACCAGCAGCCTTCGCCGCAGTGCGCAGGTGCTGGCGATGCGCCCCGACCTGACGATCGTGCCCCTGCGCGGCAACGTGCCCACGCGCGTGCGGAAGGTGCTCGACCTGCGCCAACTCGATGCCGCCGTGCTGGCCATGGCCGGGCTCATCCGCCTGGGCGCCCATAATGCCCACCGCGCCAACATCCATCCACTGACGCTCCAGGAATGTACCCCGGCGGCGGGGCAGGGGGCCCTGGCCTTGCAGTGCCTGGCCGCCTCGGAGGCGGCAGAGATTGTTCGCGCCATCGACGACGCCCCCAGCCGCGCCGCCCTGGAGGCCGAACGCGCCGTCCTGCGGGCACTTGGCGCCCAGTGCAATAGCTGCCTGGGCGTTCATGTTGCCCCCGGGCAGGGGCGATGGATGGCGATGGGAATGGCCGCCCGGGCCGACGGCAGCGGGATGATCCGTCTTCGCGAAGAAGCCCCGAGCGCCGCCGCCGCCGGCGATGCGCTGCTCAAGGCCCTGCTATCAAACGGCGCCCAGGAATTGCTCGCCTCGTAACCCTCCACAGGTGCCGGGTGCCATGGCGGCTATCCATCCATCCACCCATCCATCCATCCATCCATCTCTGCATCGGGCGGAATTTTCGTCCTGAGGATTTGCCCCGCCGCCAAAGCAATCGTACGTTCCCGGCAGTGATTCGTTGCGCCCCATGTGAAGGTGATTGCGCCACGTTAAAACTGAAAAAGTTTCCCCGCCCTTAATCAAGCCGCTCCCCTGCCGAACCGATGACCTGTGTGGGTCAGTTTTGCATAAGGAAGCGGTTGTTGTTGGCGGATGGGAAAGACGGCCTGACGGAGGAACACGCGACGCTGGACTATGCCCTGAAAGGAGGTGGTCGGGTAAGGGCAGCAGGCAAAGCGCCGCTCCAGCAGTGTCCCCCTGTGGTCGTCATGCCAGACAAGAACAACAGCCATCGGTATGGCTGTCTATACCGGGCCGGTGGGTCCGGACAATGACAACCCGAGCAAAACGTATTGACAGAGCCGAGGCTATGTAGAGCCCGGCACCACCCTTAGAAAACACTGGATTATCGGAGGTCATTGTAATGAACCGCAAGCAATCGGCATTCACCCTGGTTGAAATCCTGATCGTGGTCGTGATCCTGGGCATTTTGGCCGCGATCGTCATCCCGCAGTTTACCGACGCCGGCAACGACGCCCGCGCATCGGCCCTCAAGAGCGACCTGCAGACCGTTCGCAGCCAGCTCGCCCTGTACAAGGTGCAGCACCTGGACTCGTATCCCGCCGCTGCAACCTTCGTCACGCAGATGACGACCAAGACCGACTCCTCCGGCGCCGCCGGCGGCACGCTGGGCGCCTATCTGCAGACCTTCCCCGCCAATCCCTACAACAACCTCAGCACGGTTGAAGTCGAGAGCGGCACGGCGGGACTGGGCAACGGCAGTCACGGCTGGCACTTTGACACCGCCACCGGAATGTTCGCTGCCGACGACAGCGCCGAGCACGGCGCCTGGTAAGTCCTGACAGGCAGTAACGCACACGTGAGGCCGGCCGGGACCGCCGTCAGGGCGCGTTCCGGCCGGCTTTCATGAGGGTCCTGAACTATGCGGCGGCGCGGACGACATCGAGCGAGGGGCATGACGCTGCTGGAGGCGCTGCTGGCCAGCACGATTCTGGCCGCCTGCGCCTTTGCCGTCACCACGCCCTTCGCCGCCAGCGCTCAGAACGACCAGACGCAGCAGCGCTGGACCCTGGCGACCTGCCTGGCGCAGGAAATGATGGAAGAAATTCTCAGCAAACCTTTCAAGGACCCTCAGGGCTCCGTCGCCTGCGGACCCGACAGCGGCGAAGGGTCCCGGATGCAGTTCGACAATGTCGACGACTACCAGGGTTTCACCGAAACCGCCGGACACATCGCCGACGCCGCCGGGGCGGTCTGCGCCAGCGACGCCGCGGCCGGTCTGAGCCGGCGTGTGACCGTGGAATACGTCTACCTACCCGGCCAGCAGACGCAGCATCCGGCGTCGTTCGCGCGGGTGATCGTCGAGGTGCGCCACCTGGACGTGCCCGTCATTACCCTGACGCGGCTGGTTTACGACATGGGCCAATAGCATGAACGCACTCGATTACCCTCAGCGATGTCCGGCGGCGCGGCGGGGCTTTACCCTGGCCGAGCTGATCCTGGCGTTGGCCACCACGGCGATGGTCGCCACCGCCGTGGCGGCCATGAGCGTGGCCCTGTCGAACGCCGGTCAGAGCAGCCGCGACCAGCAGCTCTGCATGCAAGAGGCGCGCGTCGCCATGCGACAGCTCGAAGACGTCACCCGCAAGGCCAAGCTGATCACCGCCTGCGACAGCCGCCGCGTGGCGCTGTGGATGTCCGACGCCAACAACGACGGGCAGATCAACATGACCGAGATGGGCGTGATCGAGTGGAACAGCGCCTCGGGCGAGGTGCGCCTGTACCGCATCGTCTACCCGGCGAGCTGGGGGCAGTGGCTGCAAACGTACATGGACTACACGGTCGATCTGTTCTATTTCGTGGGCATCAATAACGCCACGGCCAACGTCACCTCGTCCTATTACGCCCAGTCGACCCTGCTGGCGTCGAACGTGTCGTCGTTCAAGGTCAGCCCCTCCCCCGCACCGCCGGCGAGCAATCTCTTGAGCATCGAGATGACCTTGGGCAGCGGCGCCGAGACCACCACGCTGCGAACGGCCGTTCAGATCCGCGGCGACAAGACGGCCTCGGTATATTCCTACGGTGGATTGTATTACCTGGCGGCGCCATGAAGAACTTCAGCACATATCGGCGGCGGCGCGGCGGCTTCGCACTGGTGATGGTGCTGATGCTGGTGGCCGTGGCGGCTACCATGGGCATGGCCTGCCTCAGCGCCAGTGGGATCGAGATGGCCGGCACGGAGAACCTCCGCCGCGCGGCCCGGTCGCGTTACCTGGCCGAATCGGGCGTTTTCCATGCCCTGGCCCTGCTGCAGCGTGACCCCGACGCCCCCGCGGCTATCGGCGGACACGCCTCGACGTCCTATTCCGCCGACAGCACCGGCGACACTTACGCGTACACGGTTTCCGGCGGAAGCAGCGGGCGATACACGCTCACTGCGTCGGCCAACAGCGGCGGCGTCTGCCAAGCCGTCGGTATGACCATCAAGCTCAGCAGTTCGTATCTGACCGACCTGATCGCCAAGGGACCCCTGACGTACTGGCGGCTGGGCGAGGGCAGCGGCGCGACGGCCGGCGAGGTCGTCCGTGGCGCCAATGGAACGTACTTCAATACAGGTTACGGCGAGACCGGCGCCTTGGCCGGCGACAGCAACCGCTGCGCCCGCTTTAACGGGGTCAGCAGCTATGTGAAGATGCCCAACTCGTCGCTGTATCAGGTCGCCAACGGCACGTTCGTGCTCTGGTTCAAGCCGACCACCCTGCCCCAGACCGCCGCATTGTTCTCCAAGAATAACAACAAGGAACAGGCGTACGACGACCAGTTCGAAATCCGCCTCGACAACCAGGGGCGCGTTGGCGCCGAGTTTACCCGCTATCGAATCGCCCACGGTCTCAGCGGCGGCACGGTGCAGCTCAACCAGTGGCACTGCGTTGCCGTCACGTTCGGGTCGGGGGGCATGAAGCTGTACGTCGACGGGGTGCTGGTGGCGAGCAACAGCTACACCGGCGGTCTGCAGGGCAATGCCGACCCGATCATCCTGGGCGCCTCGGCGTCGAGCAGTCCCGTCTGGCAGGGTTGGCCGCTGCGAGACTATTTCCGTGGGCAGATCGACGAAGTGGCCATGTTCACCACGGTCAAATCGGCGCAGCAGATTCAGCAAATATACGATGCCCAGGCCGCCGACGTGACGATTATCAGTTGGGACCGATAACACCATGAATGGAGTACGACCATGACTGGCAACCGCAGAGACGTTCGAATCCGAGTGGACCGCTACACGCAAGTGTGCCTGACCGTCATCGCCGTGCTGTTGACGGTGCTGATCGTGGGTCTCTGGGCGGACTTCACGCCTTCCGCCCGCTCGGCCCGGGCCGCCGACGATGCCACTGCCGCCGAGGCGACCAAGCAACTGCTCGAAGCGCAGAACAAGACCACCGCGGCTATCGAAAGGCTGCCCGACGTGCTCAGGAGCGGCGAGGTCAAGGTGCAGGTCATGAAACGTCCCGCACGACCGGAGGAATGATGCAGCATCCGGAGGGAACAATCTATCGTGGCATGGGCGTCTCGCCCAGGCTCTTGGGTGGCATGGGCGTCTCGCCCATGCTTGTGAATGATCCGGAACTGCACGGGCGGGACGCCCGTGCCACTCGAGCCTTCACCATGGTCGAGATCCTGGTCGTGGTTATCATTCTGGCCATTGCGGCGGCCATCGTCGTGCCCATGGCGATTAACACGGGGGATCTGCAGGCCGCCAGCGGCGCCCAGATGCTCACGGCCGACCTTCAGTACGCCCAGAATATGGCCATCACCACCCAGCAGCCCGTGACGGTGACGTTCAATGCTACCGCCAACAGCTATACGCTCTCTAACGCAAGTGGCACGTTGATTCATCCGATTAAAAAGACGGCCTACGTCGTCGACTTCGACACGACAGACGGGCTGTCGAACCTGAGGCTGATTTCGGCCTCGTTTGCGTCCGCGCCGACGGTGACGTTCGATGAACTCGGTGCGCCGAACAATGCCGGAGTCGTGACGTTGCGGGCGGGGGCTTCGATCCTGCGGGTCAATGTGGCCGCCGCGACCGGGCGCATCACCGTGACGGCAGCGGGGTCGTAGTACTGCAGGTGGCACAGGCTTTCCAGCCTGTGTTGGGCACAGCCTGGAAAGGCTGTGCCACCTGGAATGGAGGAAGGGAATGTTTGGAGCCCTGATCAAACGACATTGGCCCATCGGCCTGGACATCGGCGCCGACAGCATCAACATGATCCAGTTCCGCCGCGCAGGCACGACCACGGCCGTCAACGCCTGCGGGCGATACCGCTTCGCCGAGGGGGAAACGCAGAGCCCCGCCCTGCGTCGCAAGGCCATCGTCAAGGCCGTCCGCGAGATGTTGCGGCGCGGTTTCCAGGGGCGGTCGGTCATCACTTCGCTGTCGTGCAGCGACCTGGCGATCAAGAACATCCGCGTCCCCCATGGCGAAGATATCCATGACGCGGTCGTTCGCGAGGCGCAGCAGCGGTTCAACTTCGATATCGGTCCCGACCAGTTGCGGTATCTCGTGGCCGGCGACGTTCGCAACGGCAACGAAGAGCATACCGAAGTGCTGATGCTGGCGGTGCGCGAAGAGACGGTCCGCGAGCTGCTGGAGACTCTCGCCGAGGCGGGGTTGAGCCCGCTGCACATCGAGCCCGAGCCGGTGCCGATGTTCCGCGTTTTCGAGCAGCGCCTGCGCCGCCGGGTCGACGAGGAAAATGTCAGCGTCATCGTCGACATCGGCTGCAGCGGCACGCGCGTCGTCGTCGCTCGCGGACGCGACATTATCTTCATCAAGGTCATCGACATCGGCGGGCGAAAGCTCAACGAGGCCGTTGCCAGGCAACTGAACCTGACGACCGCCGAAGCGGCCGACATGCGCATGCGCAGCGGTCGCCCGCACCGCCGGGGCGATGACGCCGCCGGCGAGGGCGAGTCGCTGAACTGGACGCTCTACGACGCCGTTCGCAGCGAGGGCGAGGCCATCGCCCGCGAGGTCGCCCTGTGCCTGAGGTACTGCTCGGTGACGTTCCGGGGCCTGCGTCCCGAGCGGGTGATGCTGACCGGCGGCGAGGCGCACGATGCGTCGCTGGTGCGCCTGCTGGGCGAGCAACTCAACGTCGAGTGCCAGGTCGCCAGCCCGCTGCAGGGCGTCGATCTGTCCGGGGTGGATCTCGGCGGCGAGCGGCGCGGAACCCTGCCCGAGTGGGCCATCTGCGCCGGATTGGCCATGAGGGGAATCGACCTTCGCGATGACAGCCAGGAGACCGGTCATGATCGACGTCGACTTTCTGCCTGAATGTGTCGTCCAACGCCGAATCCGGCGCAACCGCCTGATCTGCCAGGCGAACCTGCTGGCCATCGCCCTGGCCGGATTTGTCGCGCTGGGGTTCCAGTTCGAGCACTTCATCCAGAAGGCCGCCGCCGAGCAGTCTCTCCAGCGCGACCGCGTCGCCAACGTCCGACAGCAGCTCGTGCTGCGAACGGCGCTGGAAAAGCAGGAAGGGGAACTGCTGATCAAGCAGCGGATCAATCAACTGCTGGGCAGCCGCATCAACGCCAGCGACGTCATGAGCGACCTGGACCGCATCCTGCCCCCGTCGGTCACGCTGACGAGCCTGAGCCTGGAGCCGGCCGAAATCAGCATGCCCGCCACGCCGGCGCGGGTCGCCGGACCGACCCCCGTCAGCGGCGCTGCCCCCGTCGAGAAGACTGTCAAGCGACTGCGCGTGGTCATCACCGGCGTCGCCTCGACCGACGTGGCGCTGGCCAACTTCATCGGTCAGCTCTCCGCCTGCCAGACGTTCGAGGATGTCTCCATGGGCTACGCTCGAACGGTGATTCTGCTCAAACCCCTCTCGTCGGAAAAAGACAAGGCTCCGAAGATGGAGAAGCGCGCCGCCCGGGCCTTCCAGGTGAGCTGCTACATCGTCCGCTAGCGAGGACCAATGATGCCACAGATGTTGCGTGAAAACTGGATCGTGCTGGCGCTGCTGGTGGGAGTCTCCGCCGGCGCCTGCCTGCTGGTGTACGTGCCTCAGAAGAAACGGCTCGATGCCATCAAGGGCGAGATTTCAGCCGGCAAGACCGAGATCGCCGACCAGGCGGCCAAGACCGCCTCCGTGCCCGAGCTGCTGTGGCGCGTGGACACGATGCAGAAGCAGCTCAGCAAGTTCGATCGCCGTCTTCCCCAGCGGCGGGAGCTGGACGGGTTCCTGCGGGAGATCAACTCGCGCCTTAGCGACGCGGGGCTGCGCGACGCCCTCATCGAACCGGGCAACCCTCTCAAGGAAGGACTCTTCAACACCCTGCCCATCATCATGCGATTCCGAGGCTCGTACCTGTCGCTGGCCAACTTCCTGGAAGGCATCCACCACATGGACCGCATGGCCTGCGTCCACAGCCTGCGGATCGCCCAGGATCGCGCCAACGACGTCGCGCACGGCGCCCGTGGCGAGGCCGAGAAGATCGTCGGCGACACAACGAAGCTGGACATCGAAGTGCAGTTGAACATCTACTTCACGAGCGACGCCCAAATATGAACCCCAAACGACAATCCGCCACTGCGCAGCCGCAGGGACTCGTAGCGGAACTGCTGCGGGACAAGAAGAAGACCGCCATCCTTGCCGTCCTGGTCGTCGTCGGGGCGGTCATGGGCCTCAGACTCATCGGCAAGGACGGCCCCGCCGTGGCGCAGGCCCAGGCGGTGGCGGTTCCGGCGGCGGACGCCGACGGCGCCGCGGTGATCCCCAAGGCCCAGGACATCCTCAAGACCATCGAGCAGCGTAAGACCAATCGCGACCGCGTGCGCGTCTTCAAGCGGGACCTGTTCGGCATGAACGAAGACCTCTTCACGCTCTTGGAATCGCCGGTGGCCCAACCGGCGCCGGCGAAGCGCCCGGTCGGACCCGCGTTCGATCCGGACCTGGAGTTGAAGCGTCGCACCCAACGGGTCGAGCAGGAGGCAAAATTACTCTGTTTGCAGATCACGATTGTGTCCGATAACCCTACTGCGATCATTAATGGCGATCCCTTTGGAATCGGTGATTCGGTCTGCGCCGTCGTCAAAGACAGCGACGCAAGCGAAACCAAAGCCGAGTTCAAGATCGTCCGTATTGGTGCGAAAGTTTGCACCGTGGTGCGCGACGGCGTGTCGGTCGAGTTGCGGATGAAAGACGATAAACCCTGATTTCTCCGCCGCCGACGCCCGCTCGTGCGGGAGAACGGCGCAGCGCGACCGGACTTCCATGGAAGGAGATTCGATATGGCGCTCTCATGGACGAGAACCGTCCGGCGTTTCGGGCGCATCCTGCTCGTCGCCGTCGCAACAACCCTGGCCGTCATGGTTCCCATCGTGTATGCCCAGGATGACGAGGCGGAACCCGTCTGGCCCGCCCCCGGGGCCACCAAGGGCAAGCCCCGCATCTATCCCGCCACCCCTTCGGTCATTCCCGCTGCCGCCGCGGCGACCCAACCGGCCCAGACCGGTCCGGCCACGCGAGAGGCTCGCGTGCAGCCCCCGGGCACCTTCAGCGCGTTCTATCGCGGCAGCGACTTGCGAAGCGTCCTGCAATTGCTCAGCACGCAGGGGCGGCGGAACATCATCGCCACCCCCGAGGTGCAAGGCACCGTCACCGCCGACCTCTACGACGTCACCTTCAAGCAGGCCCTGGACGCCATCCTGGGCGCCAACGGCTTCGTCTACGAAGAAAAAGACAACTTCATCTACGTCTATACCCCAAAGCAACTGGCCGATATCCGCAAGGCCCAGCAGAAGATCCGCACGCAGATATTCAACCTAGCGTACATGACGGCCGCCGACGCCCGCGTGCTGCTGACGCCGGTGATCTCGAAGGACGGGATCATCGCCGTGACGCCCCCGGCGCAGGTCGGCATCGCCGCCAGCGCCACCGACGCCGGCGGCAACAGCTATGCCACCCGCGACATCCTGGTGGTGCGCGATTATGAAGAGAACCTCCAGCGCATCGCCGACCTGCTCACCGAACTTGACGTCAAGCCCGCGCAGGTGCTGATCGAGGCGACAATCCTGGCCGCCACGCTTGAAGAGACCAACGCCCTGGGCGTCAACATCAGCGTGCTGCGCGGGATCGACTTTCAGGACCTCGGCGCCTCGGTCGCCACGGTGGGCCCCGCCGGCAATGCCGGCAGCAGCCCCATCACCTCCGCCGCCCTGGCAGGCGACGCCGGGGGAACGCTCCGCACCGGATTCGCCGACGTCACCGGCGGGCTCTCAATCGGAATCCTGGGCGACCGCATCGCCGCCTTTATCAGCGCCCTGGAGACCGTCACCGACACCACCGTGCTGGCCAACCCCAAGTTGCTGGTCATCAACAAGCAGCGGGGCGAGGTGCTCATCGGACAGCGACAGGGCTACCGCCAGACCACGCAAACCGACACCACCATCAGCGAGACCATCGAGTTCCTCGAAACCGGCACGCGGATGATCGTGCGGCCTTACGTCGCCCGCAACAACTACATCCGGATGGAGATCCACCCGGAAGAGTCGGCCGGCAGCGTCGACGCGGCGACGGGACTGCCTTTCAGCACCACCACGGAAGTGACGTCGAACGTCATGGTGCGCGACGGGCACACGATCGTCATCGGCGGTCTCTTCCGCGAAGAAACGCAGAACGCCCGCAACCAGGTGCCCCTGGTGGGCAACATCCCCGTGCTGGGGACGCTGTTCCGCCGCACGGCCGACACCGTCCGGCGCCGCGAAATCATCGTGCTGCTGACGCCGCACATCATTCAGCAGGAGCCCGACGAGCAGGTCGGCCAAGCGATGAAGAATGACGTCGAGCGGTTCCGCGTCGGCGCCCGCAACGGGTTGCAGTGGTTCGGGCGCGAGCGTCTGGCGGAGTGCCACATGCGCTGCGCTAAGCAGTCGCTCACCGAAGGCAACTACGGCAAGGCATTGTGGAGTCTGGATCTGGCCCTGTCGCTTCGCCCGCGGATGCTCGAGGCGATCCGCCTTCGGGAGGAGGTCACCGGTCGGGCGTACTGGGCGGGTCACGCCAGGCATTCCAGTGCAAAATATGCCGTTGAGCAGATGATCATGCAGGAATTGGGGCGGCCTTACGAGGGCATCGTTCTTCCGGACAAACCCCTGCGAAATGAGCTTATTCCGCCGGATGTGCGGCAGAAGATCGGCGCCGGTCCGCAGTACGTGGCGCCGCTTCCCGGTCCGCGGGGGCAAGTGATCAGCCCGCCGCCGCCGACGCCGCAATTGAAGAAGAGCCTCCCAACTGCCGATGTCAAGGATGCACAACCGTCGCGCCGCAAGTGACGTCCAGCCGTTGCCGGACAAGCGGCGCGGTCCCGCGCCGCGGAAACCCCGGCTGCGGGAAAGTGAAGGTATTTCATGAGTCCATCACGTTCAGCACGCATCGCACCCATGCTGGCAGGGGTGGCGTTGGCCGCGGCCGCCGCGTTCACGGCAGGCTGTCCGTCCAATCACACCGCCGGTCAGGACGAGGCCAGGCAAAAGGCCAAAGCGCGATGGAACACCGTTCGCGCCGACGTGCTGTGCGGCGTGGCAGCGGACAATCTCCGCGCCGGGCGTCTTGACGCCGCGCAGGCCAAGGCGGCCGAGGCCCTGGCCATGGAACCCAATTCCATGGCGGGTCTGCTGGTGATGGGGCGAATCGCCCTGGAGCGAGGCCAGTACGCCCAGGCCCTCAAGACCCTCGATCAGGCCCGCGCCATCGATCCCAAGAACGCCGCGGCGGCGTACTATCTTGCCGTCGCGCTGGAAAAGAGCAATCGACTCGATGAGGCGCTTCAGGCATACCGCCAGGCGTACTTTCTCAATGACGCCAGCCTCGACGCCGTCAAAGGCGCCGCTGAGGTCATGGTCGCGATGGGCCAGCCTCGTCAGGCCAAAGCCTACCTCGGCGGGTTCATGCCCCGCGCCGAAGGCGACGCCGGAATGTATGAACTGGCCGGACGCCTCGCGCAGTTGTGCGGCGACCCTGCCGAGGCGGCAGGACACTTCGTCAAGGCCCATGACATCGACAGCGCCAACATGCTCTATCTGGAAAAGCTGATCGAGGTCCAGTTCCTGGCCGGACAGTACGACAAGGTCCTGGCCTCGATACGCGACCTCAAGCCCTCCGAGCATTACAGCCCGCCGGCGACCATCTACGTCATGCAGGGCGACAGTTGCCTGGCGCTGAGGCGGCCGAACGAGGCCTTGGCGGCATACAAGACCGCAACGACCGGCGCTGCCTCGCTATGGGCGGCGTGGTCGGGCGTTTCGCGGGCCGAGCTGGCGCTGTCGCGCCCGGCGGAGGCGGTGGCGGCGGCGCGGAAAGCTTACGAGTTGGATAAGGACAACCCCGACAGCACGTTGCTCGTCGGGTACAGCCTGGTTCGAGCCGGGCGCACGGTCGAAGCGATTGCGTGCCTCAAGCAGGCCATCGCCCAGCGAGGCAATGATGCCACGCTGCTGTGCGTTTTGGGGCGTGCCTACGCTGCCGGCGGCGACGAGTTGGAAGCGACGCGATGCTACACCGCGGCGCTGCGCAGCGAACCCGGCAACCGGCTGGCCAGCGAACTGCTGAGCAGCACGGCACGGAAGGACAAAGTGGAGACGCGTTAGCGGTTCGGCGCTGTGCCCGGGCATGGGCGAGACGGCCATGCCCAAAGGCCCGAGGGCGCCGGAGGGATCATCATACGGAGGCGGCGGTGACGACGGTCAAAAGGCTCAGCCTTGCTACCATGGTTATCATTTGCGTCGGGGCCAGTGCGGCCTACTACGCGACCATGATGGCGCTGCAGGGGCACGGGGTCCTCAGTACCGCGCTGAACTACCTCGTCGTGGGACTGGTGACCGCCCTGACGGTGCTGTTGCTGCTGCTGTTCTGGCGCAGCCTGCACAACGCCATCCGCACCATCGCCGGTCAGTTGGAGACCATGGCCGCCACCGGGCAGAGCGGTCTGGTGATGGTCCAGGGCAATCACGAGCTGTCGCAACTGGCGCGTCCGCTGAATGCCTTTCTGACCAGCACGCGCGAGAAGATCGACGAACTCCAGAACGCCAACCGCGAACTGCAGATCCAGGCCCGCATCGCCTCGGCCGAGAAGCAGCACACCGAGGCCATCATCTTTTCCATCAGCGACGCGGTGCTGGTGACCAATCGTTTCGATGAGCTGCTGCTGGCCAACGAGGCGGCTGAGAAGCTGCTGGGCTTCAAGCTCTCCGGGGCGCTGCGGCAGAATATCGACCGCATCATCACCGACGGCACGCTGGTGCGCCTGGTGCGCGAGACGCGCGGGCACGGGCGAACGCCCACGCGGCGGGTCGTCGAGCACGCCATCGACCTCAAGGGCGACGTGCGGGTCTTCCGCGTCACGTTGAGCTGCATCGCCGGGGCCAACGAGGAGGTCTCGGGCGTCGTGGCCGTCCTCCACGACGTGACGCGCGAGAAGGAAATCGCCCAGATGAAGACCGACTTTGTCTCCAACGTCTCGCACGAACTCAAGACGCCCCTGGCGTCGATCAAGGCGTATATCGAGATGCTGCAAGACGGCGAGGCCCAGGACGATGCCACGTGCAAGGAGTTCTACGGGATCATCGCCGCCGAAACCGACCGCCTGCACCGGCTGATCGAGAACATCCTCAATATCTCGCGGATCGAGTCGGGCGTGGTGAAGGTGGTCAAGGAGCCCACGAGCCTGACTGCCGTCGTCAAGCAGGTGATCGACGTGGCGGCTCCGCAGGCCAAGGCCAAGCAGATCCAGCTAGTGGCCCGCCTGGCGCCGGTGTTTCAGCAGGTCGAGGCGGACCACGACATGATTTTCCAGGCCGTCATGAACCTGATCTCGAACGCCATCAAGTACACGCCGGAGAACGGCACGGTGACGGTGACGGCCAGCGTCGACGAGCGGCGGGGCGTGGCGGTTTGCGACGTGGCGGATACCGGGGTGGGGATTCCCGCCGACGACCTGCCTCACGTGTTCGAGAAGTTTTACCGCGTCGAGGCCAACAAGAAGATGGCCAAGGGCACCGGCCTGGGGCTGACGCTGGTCAAGCACATTGTCGAGACCGTGCATGACGGAAAGCTCTCGGTCAGCAGCGAGAAGGGCAAGGGCAGCACGTTCAGCCTGGAATTGCCGGTGATGGCGTAAGGACGGGGCGGAGGATGATCATGAATAAACGCGTGGTAGTAGCCGACGACGAAGCGCACATCCTGCACGTGGTCTCCTTGAAGCTCCGCAACGCCGGATACGAGGTGGTGACGGCCCAGGACGGCGAGGAAGCCCTGGAGCTTTGCCTGGCGGACCCGCCGGACCTGCTGATCACGGACTTCCAGATGCCCGTGATGACCGGAGTAGACCTGTGCCGCCAGCTTCGCGCCCACGAGAGCACGCGGGCCATTCCCGCCATGATGCTCACTGCGCGCGGGTTCGACCTCGAACCGGGCGAAATGATCGACGTGGGTATCGCCGCCGTCCTGGCCAAGCCCTTCTCGCCCCGCGAAGTGCTGGCCAAAGTCGAAGACCTGCTCGCCCAGACATCCGGAACCGACGAGAACTAATGACCGCCAGCCTCAAAAACAGTTCACGCTGCCTCGCGACGCTGGGTCCGGCCCTGCGCCGGATCGAGTCTCGCATGGCTGAACTGGGCCTCAACGTGCTCGTGCGCGAGGCTGACGGCTCGTCGACCGAAAACTGGACCCCGCTGAACCTGTTCTGCCAGATTGTCTGCGGCAGCGCCCATTCGCCCTGTGCCGCGGCGCTGGAGGCCGTGGCGGCCGGGGTGCTCGAGTCCGGCCAGAGCGCCTGCGGAAGTTCCGCCATCGGATGCAGCCTGATGGCCGTGCCCGTGCGCCTGCGCCGCAAGACCGCCGGCGTCATCGCCGCCTGTTGTCCAACGCGGGAGATGCTCGACGAAGAGGCCATGGCCCGCGTCTGCGACCGTCTGCACATCGACCGGCAGGTCGCTCAGCGACTCGCCTCCGAGGCCTGCCGCCACGGCAGCGACCAGGCCGCCGATTTCATGCGCGTGCTCGAATGGCTCCTGCAGGATTGCCAGGCCCTGGACGTGGCCGACGACGAGTTGACCACCCTGAGCACCAACCTGGCCAACACGTACGAGGAACTCTCGCTGGTCTACAACATCAGCGGCACCGTTCGCGTCACCGCCGGCGCCGACGAGTTTCTCCAGAAGGTCTGCTCCGAGATGTGCGAGGTCATGAAGATCGAGACCGCCGCGGCCGTCATTTCGGCGGCGCCGGGGAAGGGCGCCGTGCAGGAGGCGGTCGTGGTGCATGGTTCGTGGGCACGCCAGGGGGACCTGGTCGGGCAGTTGCTCTCACAGTCAGTGTCGCCGAGTTTCCGCTCGAGTCAGCGCCCCATCATCGCCAACGCCTGGGACGCCGCCCGCGACGTCGCCGGGCTGAGCGTGCATAACCTCGTCGCCGTTCCGCTGGTGGTCGACCAGAACGTGGTGGGCGTGCTGGCGGCGGTCAACAAACTCAGCGGCGACTTCGACAGCATCGACATGAAGCTCATCAGCGCCGTGGGCAGCCAGGCGTCGGTCTTTCTGGACAACAACCGCCTGTACGCCGACGTGCAGGACCTGCTGATGGGCGTCTTGCACGCGCTGACGGCCTCCATCGACGCCAAAGATCCGTACACCTGCGGTCACTCGCTGCGCGTGGCAAAGTTGTCGCGCCAGTTGGCGCTGGCGTGCGGATACAGCCGCGACAAGGCCGAGCGGTTGTACCTGTGCGGGCTGTTGCACGACATTGGGAAAATCGGCGTCCCGGAGCGCATTTTGTGCAAGACGGCCCGTCTGACGGACGAAGAATACGACGTGATCAAGCGACACCCGGGCATCGGCGCCAAAATTCTGACGGGCATTCGCCAGCTCGAGGACGTGACGGTGGGCATCGTGACCCACCACGAGCGCCTCGACGGGCGAGGGTACCCCAATGCCCTTCAGGGCGACGAGATCCCCAAGGACGGACGCATTGTCGGACTGGCCGACGCCTTTGACGCCCTCACGAGCGACCGCGTCTATCGCAAGGCGCTTTCGCCCGAGCAGGTGATCGCCGAAATCCGCCGCTGCAGCGGGACGCAGTTCGATCCCGATGTGGTCGAAAAGCTCCTGGCCTGGGATATCGGGGCGCTGTTGGCCGATATGCCCCACGCCAACGCCGGAGCCGACCTGCAAGCCCCAGCCGAGAACCGTCATGAAAATTAACGCCGAAAGCTATGGTCACGCCGTCATGCTCAACCTCAACGGCGACTTGACCGCCGACGCCCTGGAAGCATTTAAGCAGGCCGTCGACCACCAACTCGAGCCCAAGGAAGTCGTCGATCTGGTGCTCAACTGCGAGTCAGTTCCGTTCATCGACAGCGCCGCGCTGGAGTGCCTGCTCGACATCCAGGAAAAGCTCGCCCAGCGGTTCGGGCAGGTCAAGCTGGTCAAGTGCGACGAAAACGTGCGGAAGATCCTCGAGATCACTGCTCTGGAATCGACGTTTGAACACTACGACCGCGTGGCCGACGCGGTCAAGGCCCTCAGCGTGTGAGGTCGGGAGATATTGTGATCACCACCGCCAAAGAGGCCGGGAAAAAAATGCAACTGGGCGAACTGCTCATCGAGCAGGGCGCCTTGACGCACGAGCAACTCGCCCACGGGCTGCAGGTGCAGAAGGAAAACGGCAACCGCCTGCTGCTGGGCGAAGTGCTGATGAAGCAGGGGCTCTGCTCTGAAGAGCAGATCATGGCCGCCCTGGCGCGCGTGTACGGCGTTCCGTTCGCGCGGATCTCGCCCAAGATCGCCGACCCGTCCGTCATCGACGTCCTGCCGCGGGAGTTCCTCGACAGCCACACCGTCCTGCCGCTTTTCCGCGTCAAGAACCGCCTCTCCCTGGCGGTGACGGAGCCGGCCAACGTCTTTCTCACCGAGGAAGTTGCCCGCATCACCGGTTGCGAGGTGCTGCCGATCTGCGCCACGGCCAAGGACATCAAGGCCACCCTCGAGACGCACCTTCCGGCGGCCAACGTGTTCGTCATCGACGATATCCTGGACGAGTCCGACGCGGGCGATCTCTCGCTGGTCGAGGAGAAGGTCGACGACATTGGCGACCTGGAGGCGGCCGCCGAAGGCTCGCCGATCATCAAGCTGGTGAACTACCTGATCTACAGCGCCGTGCGCGAAGGGGCCAGCGATATCCACATCGAGCCCGACGACAACGCTCTGCGCGTGCGTTTCCGCGTGGACGGCTCGCTGTACGAAAAGCTTCACCCGCCGTACAAAATGCTTCCGGCGATCTCAAGCCGCATCAAGATCATGGCTGGGTTGGACATCTCCGAGCGCCGCCTGCCGCAGGATGGCGGCATCCACGTCATGATGGACGGCCGCCCGGTCGACCTGCGCGTCAGCACGCTGCCGGGCCGTCACGGCGAGAAGACCGTCATCCGCGTGATCGACAACCGCTCGGTGCTGGTGAACCTGGAGAAGCTCGGTTTCGACTATGAGATGCTCAAGCTGTGGCGTGCGGCGATCCAGGCGCCCAACGGCATCGTGCTGGTGACCGGGCCCACCGGCAGCGGCAAAAGCACCACGCTGTACAGCGTTCTCAAGGAGATCAACAGCGACGAGGTCAACATCTGCACGGTGGAAGACCCCGTCGAGTTCAACCTGCCGCGCGTCAACCAGTTCCAGGTGAACGAGCGCATCGGCTTCACGTTTGCCGGCGCGCTGCGCAGCCTGCTGCGACAGGACCCCGACATTATTATGCTCGGCGAGATCCGCGACGAGGAAACCGCCCGCACGGCGGTCCAGGCCGCCCTGACCGGGCACCTGGTGCTCAGCACGCTGCACACCAACGACGCCCCGGGCGCGGTGACGCGTCTGCTGAACATCGGGATCGAACCGTACCTGATATCGGCGTCGCTGGTAGCCGTGCTGGGCCAGCGCCTCGTCCGCAAGATCTGCACGAACTGCAAAGAGGCGTACGAGCCGCCGCCGAACATCCGCCGCGCAGTCGAGCGGGCGGTGGGGGAGGTCGAGACCTACTACCACGGCGTCGGGTGCCCCAAGTGCCGCAACAGCGGCCACAGCGGGCGCATCGGCATCTACGAACTGATGTGTCCCAACGAGCAACTGCAGGAACTCATCAGCACCGGACCCAGCCTCAACGCCCTGCGAACGGGTGCGGCCCAGTGCGGCATGATCTCGCTGCGCCAGGACGGGATGAACAAGGTCAAGGCCGGCATCACGACGGTCGAGGAAATCTTCCGCGTGACGGCAGTCTGATCAGGGTGGCATGGCGGCACGCGAAGCGGGTCGCCATGGGCGGGCAGGGAAACCAAGCGGATTAGAAACGAAGACTGAGACGGGGACGGGGGGAGAGCGGGATTACGCGGATTTAAGGGATTAAGAGGATTAGAAACAAAGGCGACACGTGGATGGGTGGCATGGCGGCACGCGAAGCGGATCGCCATGGGGCCTGGGGCGGAAACTAGCCGCTGAGGTCGCTGAGGACGCTGAGGAGGAGGAATGAAGGAAAGATGGAATGGTGGATAAGGACATGTTCGTCCTCGTCCTCGTCCTCGTCCTCGTCGTCAGTTGTTGTTCTTGTTGTTCCGTAGGGGTTGGAGGATTCCCGAATGACAACATTCGCTTATGAGGCTCGAGACGCATCAGGGCGCGGGCACCAGGGCAGCGTCAACGCCGCCAGCGCCGACGAGGCGACCACGCGTCTGCGGCGCGACGGAAAGAGCGTCGTCAGCATTGCACCGGCGGCCGCCGCCGTGCGCGGCGGGCGCGTCAAACGCGACGACGTGATCTACTTCGCTTCGCAGTTGGCCGTCATGGTCGACAGCGGCGTCTCGCTGGATGAGGCGCTGGGCTGCATCGCCCGCCAACATGAGAACCCCGCCTTCGCGGCGGTCCTGCAGGACGTCTGGGAAAAGGTGCAGAGCGGCGCGGAGTTCTCCAAGGCTTTGGCGGACTACCCCAAGATCTTCGACAACCTCTTCGTGACCCTCATGCGGGCATCGGAGGCCTCGGGCACGATGGGGCAGATGCTCGAGCGAGCGGCCGACTACATGCAGCAGGAGCGTGAGACGCGCAAACGCATCAAAGGCGCAATGATGTACCCGGCGTGCATGCTGAGTTTTTGCGTGCTGGTGGTCATCGGGCTGCTGGTGTTCATCCTGCCGCGATTTGAAAAGATCTACTCCGGCAAAGGCGCGTTACTGCCCCTTCCGACGCGGGCGCTGCTGGCGATGAGCGCCTTCATATTGTCGTATTGGCCGTTCCTGATCGTCAGCGCCGGCGTGGCGGCCGGCTTGATCTGGTGGTTTGTGCGAACGCCCGGCGGAACGATCTTCATGGACAAGCTGCGCATCTCCGTGCCGCTGCTGGGTCGCATGTACCGCAAGGCGTACCTCGCCCGCTCGCTGCGGACGATGGCCACCATGGTCGGCACGGGCGTGGGCGTTCTGGAGGGGCTCGACATTGCCGCGGCAATCGCCGGCAACAGCCAGTACGCCAAGGTCTGGAAAGACGTCGCCGCGGCGGTCCAGGACGGTCTGCCACTCTCGCAACCGCTGCAGGACTCTGAACTCGTGCCCGGCACGATCGC
Source organism: Planctomycetaceae bacterium (assembly GCA_039680605.1). Taxonomy (NCBI): domain Bacteria; kingdom Pseudomonadati; phylum Planctomycetota; class Planctomycetia; order Planctomycetales; family Planctomycetaceae; species Planctomycetaceae bacterium. The sequence continues at coordinate 81,393 of JBDKTA010000048.1, forward strand.
CCAGATGGTCGACGCCGGCGAGCGCAGCGGCCGCCTGGGCATGGTCATGGACCGCGTGGCGGGGTTCTGCGAAGAAGAACTCAAGGTGGCCGTCAAGAGCATGACGGCCATGATCGAGCCGATCATGATCATCGTGATGGGCCTGATCGTCGGTGGCGTGGCAATGGCGCTGCTGCTGCCGATCTTCAAGCTGTCCAAGGTAGTGGGGCACTGACCGCCGCCATAACCGCGGCAGGGGCGCGCCGGCCACAATGCGGGCGCGCCCCCTTTTTTATGGCCAAACGGCGGGGCATGCACTGACCGCAAGCGGATTCTTCCTCGATAGTCCGTAGGGGGGTAGAATACGCATATGCCCAAGCGAGACTATTACGATGTTCTGGGCGTCGCCAAGGACGCCACGAAAGACCAGATCAGGACGGCCTACCGCAAGCTGGCGCGGAAGGTCCATCCGGACGTGAACAAGAGCCCCGACGCGCCGGAGAAGTTCCGCGAGGCCACCGAAGCGTATGAAGTGCTTTCGGACGAGGACAAGCGGCGGATGTACGACCGGTTCGGCCACGCAGGCCCGGGCATGGGCGGCGGACAGCGGCAAGGGCAGGCGCCGCCGCGCGGCGCGCCCGGGCAGGGCTTCGGCGGCGGGTTCGACTTTGAAGAAATCTTCGGGCGCCCCGGCGGCAGCACATATGCGGGCATGGGGCTGGACGAGATCCTCGACGCCCTGCGCGGCGGCGGGCGGCGCGAAGGCGGCGGCGCGGGCCGGCGCGGGGCGGCATGGCAAGGCGCCGACCTGCAATACGATTTGACGCTGGAGTTTCTCCAGGCAATCCGCGGCGTGACGACGAGCATCCGCCTGCAGCGCCAGGACGGCGGGGGCAAGAGCCACACCGAAACCATCGAGGTGAAGATCCCGCCCGGGGTGCGCGACGGGCAGCAGATCCGCCTGCGCGGGCAGGGGCAGAGCGGACCGGGCGGCTCGGGCGACCTGTACATCGTTGCCCATGTCCGCGAACACCCGTACTTCCGCCGCGAAGGCAACGACATCTACGTCGAGGTGCCCATCAGCATCACCGAGGCCGCCCTGGGCGCCGCCATCGACGCGCCGACCATCGACGGCATGACGCGCGTGCGCGTACCGGCCGGATCGAGCAGCGGGCGGCGCCTGCGGTTGCGGGGCAAGGGCGTTGCGGCGTCGGCCGGCGGCGAGGCGGGCGACCAGCACGTGCTGCTCAAGATCGTCGCCCCGGCCAACCTGACCGATCGCCAGCGCGAGCTGCTGGAGGAGTACGCCGGCCTTGCCGCGGACAATCCGCGAAAGGACGTCCCATGGGCATGACGCAATCCGGGCTGCTGCGGGCGATCAACTTCGCCATCGTGACGGTGGTGCTGGTGAGCCTTTGCTGCGGATTGGTGGGCATCATCATGCTCTCGGCCAACCCGGCGAAACCGCTGGCGGGCACGGCCGAGCAGATCGCCCTGCAGCAGGAATACCGCTACAAGATGGCGTGGATCGCCACGGCGCTGCTGGGAATGACGGTGCTGCTGTTGGCATGGATGGTGATCCGCCACATGGCGCCGCGATGGAATCGTCCTCACAAGCCGCCCGGCAGCGACTACGTCGACGCCTGGAGCCTCGCCGGCCGCCGCGCCAAACCGATCGACCCCGACGAAGAGTTGTCATGATGTTTTATTAGCGGCGGGGCCCGCCACGGCGGATCTTCGACTTGCCCCGCGCGTTGCGCTTGCGAATGCTCCCCATGGCGACGCGCCAAAAGCAAAAACGCGTGTCGCCATGCCACCCATCTGCGCCATGTGTCTTTTACTTACGAAAGATGCGCACGTCCTGCGGGCGCAGCGTCGTCGTGGTGCCTTCGCCTGACTGGATGACCGTCGTGTCGGCGGCCATCTGTGCCTTGCTGTAATACACGGGCAGGAGCTCGGCGCTGTCGTGCCAGGTCGTCGTGCGAAGGGTCGTCCGAATCAGCAGCGGCTGCCCGTTGGGCGAGACGCGATCGATCATGGTGGGGCGGCTGGAGAGAAAGGCCCACGCCCCGGTCGCCGCGGCCACTGAGAGCACCGCCACCGCCGTAAGGCGCAGCAGGGGGCGGGTGAAGAACAGGCACGCGCCTGCGGCCACCAGAAAGATCGTTCCGGCCCAGAACGTCAGTCGCAGCAATTCCGGGGGCCACGACGGGATCGCATCCCACCACGGGGCGTAAAGCTCCGAGTCCAGCAACAGGTCGTTGCGGACCTGGTCGAGCTTCCACTGGATATCGGTTTTGCCGCTGGCTATGGCGGCGGCACTGGCGGAGGCATCCACCAGGAGCGTCACATCGTAGGTCTGAACTAGCGCGGCAGCGGGGAGAAGAACCGCGGTGGCGGTTTCCTGATGCGGGGCGACGGAGAGCGGATAGATGAACGCCGGGCCGCCCTGTTGCCAGCGGAGCCTTACAGCGCGGGCGAGGGAATCGGTCTGGTTCTTGATCGTCAGCGTGGCGGGGCGGCGAAGGTTTTGCGGTTGTGGATCGGCCGGCGCCAGCCGCGCGGTCAGGCCTTGGGCCGCCGCGGCGGAGGTAACGCACAAAATCATCGCGATGGCGGCGTGCCGGGTCATGCGTGTGGCCGCGGCTGCGCCGGGGCGCGCGACTGCAGCAGATGGCGAACGCGCAGCACTTCAGCGACGCTCCAGGCTTGGGCGATGCAGGCGCGCGGTTCGTGGGGCGCGTCGCCGTCGAAGATCTCGCTGATGTAGCCCATGCCCGCTTCGCTGAGATGGTCTTCGATGGCCAGTAGCCAGTGCTTGGCCTGCGCCCTCGCCAGTGGGCTGTTGTGATTGACCTTGAGGTACGCCTCGATGAACGGGCCGATCAGGAACGTCCAGACCGTGCCCTGGTGATAGGCGTGGTCGCGCTGCCATTGCGGTCCGGTACACTGCCCGCGGTAGTTTGGATCGTCCGGCGCGAGCGTTCGAAGACCATAGGGCGTCAGCAACTTCTGGGTGACGACGTTGACGACGGCCGCCTGCTGCTCCGGCGACAGCGGGCTGTGCGGCAGCGAAACGGCGAAGACCTGGTTGGGGCGGATCGACGCGTCTTTGTATTCGGGATAGACGCAGTCGTAGCAGCAGCCGGCCTGCTCGTTCCAGAACGTGTTGACGAACGCCGCGGCGATCTGCTGGGCCTGGGCGGCGTACTGCCCGCCCTCGGAGGTGCCCTGGGCCAGGATGCGATGGATGCAGTACCACATCGCGTTGATCTCGACGGCCTTGCCGTGGCGGCTGGTGACGACGTGTCCGCCCATGGCCGCGTCCATCCAGGTCAACTGCGTGCCGGGCGAACCGCCCAGAAGCAGACCGTCGTCGGCCGTGGCGATCCCGAATCGCGTTCCGGTGCGGTACGCGGCGACGATCGTCTGGGCGGCGGGCAGGAGCGTGCTGTGCCAGAAGTCTTCGTCGCCGCTGGCGCGGCGGTACTGGTCCGCGGCGATGATGAACCACAGCGACGCATCCATGCTGTTGTAGTGCGCGTCGCAGGTGCGATCGTCGAAACAGTTGGGGATCATGCCCTGCGACAGGGCGGCCGCGAACGTGCGGAAAACCTCGCGTGCTATATCGAAGCGGCGCGTGGTCAGCAGCAACCCGCCCAGCGAGATAAACGCGTCGCGCCCCCAGTCGGCGAACCAGTGGTACCCGGCCATGATCGTGCTTGAGGGCGTGCCGTCGGGCAGGTCTCGGCGCACGATGAAGGCTTCGGCGGCAGCCGCCAGGCGGCGCGTCGCTTCATCGGCGGTGTCGCCCACGCCGGCGACAAAACTCTGGATACGCTCGCGCCGCTGCTGTCGCAGCAGTTCAAAATCGGGTGCCACGCACAACTCCGTTGTACGTGTCCCTGACTGCGGGGATTCGGGCAGCGCGGGCGGGACGCCCGCGGCACGCGCGGACGAGACGTCCGCGACACGGTCGGGGGGCATGGGCGAGACGCCCGTGCTACTGAGCGTGGCGGTCAATTGACACGACTGGCCGTCGGCGAGGTCGCAGGCGAACAGGCCCGGCGTGTAGAGGTCTTCGTTGGCGTCCTGTCCGCGTTGGGCTTCGACGCGATAATGGAAACTGTACCACCAGTCGGGGGCCGGCTGGAATGTTGCACCGGGCACGCTCAGGCGCAGCACGTGCCCACCGGCCGCATCAGCGACGCTCACCACGCCTCCCTCACTGCCGCTGGTAAGGCTTGGGGCTCCTTCCATGCGGCGCAGATGGTGAAAGTCGCGCATGGCCGTCAGCGGGCGGATGTGCAGCCGCGCGGCGCCGCCTCGGAGGGTGTATCGGATGGCGGTCGTATTGGACCCGCGGGCCAGAAGGATTTCCTTGGTGAGTTCAACCGTGCCCAGGCGGAAGACGAACGTTGCCGCCAGATCGTTGCGAAACTCGGCCAGCAGCGGCAATCCGCGGGCCGACATCGTGCCGACGAACTCGTGGTTGCCCAGTTCGTGTCCGGCCCCATCAATGAAGAGTTCTTCCGTCACGTTCGACAGCGCCACGACGCGCCCGACCGGCGGGGCGGTCGCCGCCACCAGCAGACCGTGGTACCGCCGCGTGTTGCATCCCACGGCCGTGCCCGAAGCGTACGAGCCCGTGCCGCTGGTCATCAGCCATTCCAGCGAGAGCAGGCGGTCGAGGTCGGCGCCCTGGCAGGGCACGATCTGAGGCGACGGTAGCGGTCGTGTGGACTCGTTCATGGATTATGTACCGGCACGGCCGCGCGGTGTACGGCCGAATTGAACTGCCTGAGCGACTCCCGCAGCCGCGTGCAGGCCCAGGCGATGTAGGCGGTCGTGTGGGCGGGTTTTCCGCGGCGCTCGGTCATGAGGCCGTCGTGGACTGCCTCGATGAACACGTTCACCTCATCGGCCGACAGGGCGGTGGGGCGCTGAGCCCAGGCCGTCAGTTCGTCATGAACGCGTCGATGGCGGCGGCTGGTCTGGTACTGCTCTGCCGTCAGGAAGGTTCCTGGGCAGTAGGTAATCTGGATGCCCTTGAGGGCCATGGCGATGGTTTCGTAGTTGAACCGCGGGGCCAGCCGCATGAACTTGAACTGCTGGACGTACCGTCCGCCGGCGTCGGGCGTGGCGACGCCGTCGTGGCGGCCGGTGCCGCCGGGGCTGCTGCGGCGGCGCGAGATATCGGAAAACAGCATGTGCGGCGTGGTGCTCTTGTCGGCGCCGGTGGGCAGGTTGCTTCCGACGATCTCGCCGTCGGCCAGGCGGCTGATGCGAAGGCGTCCGTCGGAATCCGCGGCCAGGTCGCCCACGAGGGCGAAGAGGCACTTGAAGACGTCCAGCGGCAGCAGGCGGTCGCGCACCGGGCGGTGCTGGCGGCGCAGTTGCAGCGAGATGTGCAGGCTGTGCGGTTTGACGGCGAAGAACATCATCGTTTCCTGGATCAACTGGTTGAGCAGCCACGGGTCGTGCGTCAGCGGTTGCGAGAGGTTCTCGGTGATCGAGACGTTGCCCAGAGCGGCTTCGAAGAACCCGCGCCGCTGTCGCCCCGGGGCTTTCTCGCGATGGTCGTCGACATGCCCGCCGAGCTTCCAGGTCAGCGCGTCCAGGGCAAAGTCGCCAAAGTAGAAGAACCCGTCGTACTGCGCGTCGCGGGCGTTGTGAGACTGCGGGTCGGAGATCACCGCGTTGCCAATGTTGGAGAACTCCAGCTCCGCGCCCAGGGGAATGTGCCCGCCGCCCATGTGCTCGCGGATGAAGGCGATGTGCGGCTTGATGTCGTCGGGATTGAAGATCACATCCGCGGCCGTCACCGCCCATCGCACGTAGTCGACCAGATGGCTGGCGGCGAAGTTGGTCTCGGCCATGCAGTCATGCACCAGCAGATACACGAAGCTCGCGCTTTCGTTGAGGACGCGCAGGGCCGCCAGCGAGCTGACGGTGCGCCCGTAGTATTCCGGGCCGGAGCGCATCTGTTCGAGTTCGTAGCGGAACTCGCGCTGGATGCGTTCTTCGAACTCGTTGAAGATGACCTGTCGCAGGATCATGCCCAGGTAGTGCCCGGCGATGGCGGCGGCGTTTTCCTGGCGGGCGGCCACGGAGAAGTCGGGCAGCGGGCGGTCCTGCAGGGAATGGCGGATCGCATAGTCGCTGATGCCGCCGGCGTCGAAGTGTTGGCGCACGAGGTCGCGGATGGTGGTGCCGTGCAGTTCCGCCACCGCGCGGCGGACCGTCGCCTTGCTGGTCTTGAGCTGGCGAAGTTCGGTTTCGGCCAGCGCCGCGTCGATCTTTTCCCCCAGCAGCACTTCCTGCTTGAGCGGGTCGGCGAAGCTGTATCCGAACGCCAGCTCAATCTTCTTGGTGTCGGCGATGAAGACCATGGCTTTTTCCGTTCCGGCGGCGGTCTGGACGGGCATGGTCCGGCGGCGGTAGTTGCGGCCTTCGTAGCGTCGAAGGGGTTTGAGGTCGCTGACGGGCAGCGGGCCGACGATGTAGCCCTGGATGCGCCCGTGCGGCGAGGGCACGGCGTAGAGATACGTGTGATCGGGGCTGACCTTCTTGTAACCCGTCAGCACCGCCTCGCGCGCGAGCACGCGGTCGTCGGCGTGAACTGTGTGCGGGTCGGTGGTCAGATGCTTGCCCAGCACCGCGCGAAAGACCCACGGGTTGGTGAGCGTGCCGTAAATGAACAGGTTGAATGAAGTCGCCTTGGCCATACACGTTTCATGCGGCGTGGCTTCCCGACCATGCTCCCTGGCATTGCCGCGCCTGTCATTGTATCCGCTCACGTGCGCTGCGGCAAAGCGTTACAATGGCGCCATGCCCCGCGTCGATCGAAGCCGACCCATGCCCGTCAAGTACTGGTCCTCGGCAGGACTGGTCTTGACGTACAACTGCACCGCCGCCTGTGCGTCGTGTTACCTCGGGTGCTCGCCGCGGGGCGATGAATCCATCGACGTCGAGACGGCGCTGGAACACTGGCGGCAGTTGGCCGCCGCGTCGCCGCACCGATGCCGGATCCACCTCACCGGCGGCGAACCGTTCACCGATTGGCCCGGGCTGATCGACCTGTGCCGCCGCGCCCAGCGCGAGGCACTGCGCCCGCTGGAGAAGGTAGAGACCAACGCGTCGTGGGCGCAGGATGAAGCGGTGGTGGCCCAGCGGGTGCGGGAACTGGACGAGGCGGGCATGGAAACGCTGGCGATCTCGGCCGACCCGTACCACCAGCAGTTCGTGCCCATCGAGCGCTGCCGCCTGGCTGCGCGTGTGGCCGCGGCGCTGCTGGGGCCTGCCCGCGTGCAGGTGCGGTGGCGCGACTGGCTCGATGACGGATTCGACACCGCGCCGATGAGCGGCGCGGACCGGGTGAAACTTTTCGCCCGCTATGCCGCCGGCGGGCGCGATCGCCTCAGCGGCCGTGCCGCCGCCTCGCTCGCCGCCCATCTGCCGCTCAGGGATTTCTCGGAATTTGCCGATAAACCCTGCAGTGAAATGTTGCTGCGAGGCCGCGGCGTACACGTGGACCCCCGCGGGCGAATCATGCCCGGAACGTGCGCGGGACTCGTGCTTGGAGTCATCGGCCCCCACGCCACCGTCAGCGATATCTGGCATGCCTTGGCGCAGGAGTTGCCCGACAGGGCGGTTCTGTCGCGGTTGTGCCGCGGCGGTCCGGAAGAACTGGCGCGGTACGCGATGGACCTGGGATTTATCCCGCGGCAAGGGTACTGCAGCAAGTGCCATCTGTGCTGGGACGTGCGAGCGTTCCTGCACGCCCGAGGCGCGGGGGAGTTGGAGCCCGCATGGATGTACGACGTGATATAATGCAACACAGGAATTACAGTTGCGACTTGACGCAAGGCACGGTAGCACGTATATGAGCCTTTTCCTTTTGAGTCTCCGGCGCGGTTTCCGCCAGGATGGCGCGACCCGCCTGAGCATGTCCGGGAAAGTGTGATTATGACGCAGCACGGCGATAAAGGCCGGTCCGATGGTTCCATGGACACCGAACTGAGCCGGTTGGTGGTCGAGCGGAATCTGGCGACGACGGAGGAACTGCAGCATTGCCTCAGCCGCCAGACGTCTGACAAAAATATGACGTTGGCCGACGTGCTGATCAACGAGGGCGTCGTCACGCGCCGCCAGATTGACCGCCTCAAGCAGAGCATCGAAGACCGGCGCCGCCAGCAGATCCCCGGCTACCAGTTGCTCGATAAACTCGGCGCCGGGGCGATGGCGACCGTCTTCCGGGCCAAGCAGCTCAGCCTCGACCGCATGGTGGCCGTCAAGGTGCTGCCCCGCAAGCTCTCCGAGAACGCCGAATACGTCGAGCGGTTCTATCGCGAGGGCAAAGCCGCCGCCCGCCTCAACCACCCCAACATCGTCCAGGCCTTCGACGTCGGCGAGAACGCCGGATATCACTACTTCGTCATGGAGTACGTCGAGGGGCACACCCTGTGGGACGAGCTGGCCTCGGGCAAGGTCTTCTCCGAAGCCGAAGCGCTCAAGGTCATCATCCAGATCGCCCGCGCGCTGGAGCACGCGCACAAGCAGGGGCTCATTCACCGCGACGTCAAGCCCAAGAATATCATGGTCACCCCAGACGGTACGTGCAAGCTGGCCGACATGGGACTGGCCCGCCAGGCCGCCGATGAGAAAATCGCCGTCGAGGAAGCCGGAAGGGCCTTTGGCACGCCGTATTACATCAGCCCCGAGCAGATCCGCGGCGAGGCCAATATCGACTTCCGCGCCGACATCTACTCCCTCGGCGCCACCCTCTACCACCTGCTGACCGGGCAGGTCCCCTTTGAAGCCCCCACGCCCCTGGCCGTCATGCAGAAGCACCTGAAGGAAGACCTGATTCCTCCCGACCACATCAATGCGGGCCTCTCTGCCGGCATCGGCGAGGTCGTCGAGGTCATGATGGCCAAGGACCGCAAACGACGCTATGCCTCAACAACCGACTTGCTGCTGGACCTGGAAGCCATCGCCGCGGGCGAAGCCCCGCTCCAGGCCCGCAAGCAGATCGACGCCGACCTGCTGACCGCCCTGGACCAGCGGGAGGACGCCGCGGCCGAAAAGACCGTCGAGGTCGCCGCGCCCAACAATCTGCTGGTGTACCTGATAATCGCTTTGGCGGCTCTGGCGGTGAGCCTGATCGTCAACATCATCCTGGCCGTGACCTGAGCTTGCGGCAAGGTTGACACGATGGTCTGGGATACGTAGGATTCGACGCAACCCAAGGAGTTGGACATGCGGGAAGTGAGCCCCCGGCTGAGCGTAACGAAGGACGGCGACGTCACGGTCGTCGTGTTGACCGATCGCAAGATTCTCGACGAGGTCAACATCATGCAGATCGGCGAGCAGTTGAACGCCCTGGCCGTTGCGGCGACCACGCCGCGCATGGTGCTGGACTTCGTCAATGTCGCCCACATGTCCAGCAGCGCCCTGGGCGTGTTGATCACCCTCAACAAACGCGTCCGAGAACGCAAGGGTGAACTGCGACTGTGCAACATTCAGCCGGCGATCTACGAGATCTTCGTCATCACGCGGCTGAACGAGATCTTCCAGATCAGCGCCTCGCGGCAGGAGGCGGTCGACTCGCTGAAATAATAGGTGAACGCGGCCTTTCCCAGGCTGCGTGAGATCAGGGGCACACAGGCCGGAACCTGTGACCACGAGGGCAAGTGGGATATTGAAAGACCACTGGACCATACCGTCGGACGTTAAGGCCGCCAGAGATATCGGGCGCAGCATCATGGATGCCGTCGCCCGCCTCGGGTACAGCGAGCGGCTGAGCTTCGCCATTCGCCTGGCCTTGGAGGAGGGGCTCGTCAACGCCATCCACCACGGAAACCGCCACGATCCGGACAAGCACGTCGAGGTGGAGTTCGTCGGAAACCGCAAGCAGATTCAGATCACCATTACCGATCAGGGGCAGGGGTTCGACCCCGCCGGCGTGCCCGACCCCACCGCCGATGAGAATCTCGAAAAACCCACCGGGCGCGGAATCATGCTCATGCACGCCTACATGGACGAAGTGCATTATGCCAGCCGCGGCAGGCAAGTCGTCATGAAGAAGCTCAATCGAGACTGAAGAGGTCCGCGGCGCCGGCGGGGATGCCAGCGCCGGGACCTTCGCGTTTGTTGTGGCGGCGCTTCTTACGCTTCGGGCGTGTAGTCGCGGACGGGGGGCTTGACGATCAGGCCCATGCGGATGGCCTTGGCGGCCACATTGATGCGCGTCACCTTGCCGTCGACGACTGCACGGACGCGCTGGATGTTGGCCTTGAAGGTGCGCTTGGTCTTTCCAGTGACCTTGCGGCCGACGCCGCCGAGATATTTCGCTTTACCGCGTCGGGTGTAGGTTCGCCCGGTGCGGGTTTTCTTTCCAGTCATGGGGCATTGGCGAGGCATCGTATATTCCTATCGTCTGTAATTCGTTCAGCAGAATCGCCCAGTTTAGCGGCCGGCCGTAAAAACGCAAGGCCAAAAAACGGATGGATGAATGATTGGATGGTTGCAGGGATGGCAGTACATCCGTTCATCCACTCATCCATCCTCGATGTTATTTTTCTTTGTCTTCTTCCTTTGCGGCCTTTGCGGCGGCGGCGATCTGGGCCTGAACGTTTCCGGGGACCGGTTCGTAGTGGCTCAGTTCCATGGTGTAGCTGCCCTGCCCGCCGGTGACGGAGCGGAGCTGGCTGTTGTACTGGAGCACTTCGGCCAGCGGCGCCTGGGCCTTGACGACGCACATGTTGCCCGGCAGCATATCCTGCCCGAGGATGCGTCCGCGGCGGCCCGACAGGTCGCTGGCGATGTCGCCCATGTAGTTGGCGGGGATCGAAATTTCCATGTTCACAAACGGCTCGAGCAGGGCGGGCTTGGCCTTTTCGATCGCATCGATGAAGGCGTACTTGCCGGCCGTGCGGAACGCGATTTCCTTGGAGTCCACTGGATGGTACTTGCCGTCGTAGACGGACACGCGCACGTCGCGCAGCGGGAATCCGGCGATGGGGCCGGCCTCGAGCACGTCGCGCACGCCTTTTTCGATGGCGGGCAGGTACTGGCGCGGGATCGACTCGCCGAAAAGGTCGTTGACGAACTCGAAGCCTGTCCCGCGCTCCATCGGCTCGATGCGCAAGTACACCTCGCCGAACTGGCCCGACCCGCCGGTCTGCTTCTTGTGGCGGTGGTGGCCTTCGGCTTTGCCGGTGACGGTTTCGAGATAGGGGATCTTGGGCGGCTTGGTGTCTACGGCCAGGTCGAACCGCTGCTTCATCTTGCTCAGCATGATGCGCAGGTGCAGGTCGCCGATGCCGGAGATGACCATTTCGTTGGTCTGGTTATCGCGGTGGTAGACGAAGGTGTGGTCTTCCTCGGCCAGCTTGTGCAGCGAGCCGGAGATCTTCTGCTCGTCGCCGCGGCTCTTGGGCGTCACGGCCAGCGAGTACATCGGCGTGGGCGAGGGCATGAGGCCGCGATACATCGGCGCGGGGTCGGCGTGCAGCACGTCGCCGGTGCCGATGTCTTCGACCTTGGCCAGGGCGATCAGGTCGCCGGCCACGGCCTTGGGGACGTCGACGGTGGCCTTGCCCTGCAGCTTGTACAGGTGGGAGACCTTGGCAGTCTTCTTGTCGTCGCGGAGGTGGTAGAGCGATTCGGGCGTCATGGTGCCCTGGAGCACGCGGATCCACGCCAGCTTGCCCACGAACGGGTCGGTGGTGATCTTGAAGGTGTGGGCGATCAGCGGCTTGGACGCATCGGCGGCGAAGGGCACTTCCGGCGCGTCGGCCTCTGGACCGCTGCGGACGGGCAGACCCTTGACGTCGGCGGGCGAGGGGAAGAAATTGGCCACAGCGTCCATGAACGCCGCCACGCCGATTTCATCCTTGGCGGCCGTGAAGAGGATCGGCATGACCGCGTGCTGGACCATCGCCGTCACCAGGGCGGTGGCGAGCTTCTCGGGGGGGATCTGCTCGCCGCCGAGGTAGGCTTCCATAAGCTGCTCGTCGACTTCGATGATGTCTTCCATCAACTTTGTGCGGAAGTCGGCCACGTCGCCCAGGTCGGAGGCGCCCTTGTCATTCACAAAGCAGTCGATAATCTGCTTGCCGCCGCCGGCGGGGAGGTTCATGGGCTTGCACTGGCCGCCGAAGGTCTCGGTGATGGCTTCCATCAGCCGCGGAAGGTCGACGTTTTCGGCGTCGATCTTGTTGATGACCATGGCGATGGGCATGCCGGCTTCTTTGGCCAGCTTGAACATGCGGCGGGTGTTGACTTCAATGCCGGCCGACGCCGAGATCACGATGACGGCGATGTCGCTGCCGCTGGCGGCGCTGATGGCCCCGCCGATAAAGTCCGGGTAGCCCGGGGCGTCGACGATGTTGAGCGTTTTGCCGGCATGATCGAGATACGCCACGGCCGGGTCTACCGAGTGCTTGCGCTCTTTCTCGATGTCGGTGAAGTCGAGGTGCGTCGTGCCGTCGTCGACCGTGCCGAGGCGGCCGGTGACCTTGGCGGCATGGAGCATGGCTTCGGCCAGAGTGGTCTTGCCGGCCCCGCCGTGTCCCAGCAACGCGACATTACGAATATCTTGTGGCTTTGAAACGGGCATTAGTGCTCTCCACAGCAGTGTTAGGGAACAGTCCAATATAACGGATGCGCTGCGGCGAGCAAGCCCGGAATTGCGGATTTTGGATTTCGCGTACGCCCCGGGGTCCTGGCTATAGCCGCTGAGGTCGCTGAGGACGCTGAGGAAGAAGAACATAAAGCCCAAACCAACAGCAATGAAGAAGAAACCGACGACGAGGACGAGGACGAGGACGAGGACGAAAGATTTGCCTCGCAGTGCGGGGGTTCTTCTTCTCATTTCCTCAGCGACCTCAGCGGCTATCAACGACCTCAAATCCGAAATCGCTTGTTTCAGCCTGTGGCTTGCCGCAATACAATGCTCGCAATCCGAGTAAAGACTTGGGTATGGACAGGGAGTGAGCAATGCAGAGGCAACTGAGAATCCTGTTGGCCGGGGTGGTGGTGGTGGCGCCGCTGGCGGCGACGGCGTGGGTGGTCTGGTCGTTGGGGGCCTGGCTGGAAGGCATGGGCCGAACGCTGCTGCCGAAGATCTTTCCGGGCATCATCCTGCTGCCGGGCGTGGGGGCCGGCGTGGTCATCGTGCTGGTGTACCTCGTCGGGCTGCTGACGCACTTCTACATGTTCAACGCCCTGCTGTCGCGCCTGGACCAGTTGCTGACGCGCGTTCCGGGCATCAAGACCATCTACGAGTCGGTGCGCGACCTGCTCAAGCTTTTCGGGCGAGGCTCTGAACGCATGGGGCGCGTGGTCCGCTGGCGCGTGCCGGGGACGGAGATGACCGCCCTGGGCGTGCTGACCAACGAGAAACCCGCCGGCGCCGGCCCCGACGGGGGCAACAAGGTCGCCGTGTACCTGCCCTTCAGCTACATGTTCGGCGGCATGACGGTCTTTGTGCCCCAGGACCACCTCGAAGCCGTCGACATGCCCGTGGAAGAGGCCCTCAAACTCTGCGCCACCGCACAGGTCTCCAGCACCCAGGCGAAGGTTGAAGAACCCACCGCTATTGAAAAGAAGATCGAGCACGCAAAGAGGACCGGCGAGATATGAATGTTCTGCTGACAGGCGGAGCCGGATACATCGGCTCACATGTATTGCGGGCCCTCAAAACTGCCGGCCATGCCTGCGTCATCGTCGACAATCTTGTCAACGGAAACGCCGCTGCCGTGGCGGGCGAGACGCTGATCGAGGCCGATATCGCCGATGGAGCGGCCCTGCGCCGCGCGATGCGCGAGCACCGCGTCGAGGCGGTCATCCACCTTGCGGCGTTCATCGAGGCGGGCGAATCGGTGGGCAATCCGGGCAAGTATTTTCAGAACAACACGCTCATCGGGCTGACGCTGCTGGAGGCGATGCGCGACTGCGACGTCAATCGCCTGGTGTTCAGCTCGACGGCCGCTGTGTACGGGACGCCCGACCGCGTGCCGATCGTCGAGAGCGACCCGCTGCGCCCGATCAATCCGTACGGGGCCAGCAAGCTCTGCGTCGAGTTGATGCTGCAGGGCTACGCGGCTGCGTATGGGATGGGCTTCGTGGCGCTGCGGTATTTCAATGTGGCCGGGGCCGACCCCGCCGGCGACATTGGCGAGGCCCACCGCAGCGAAACACACCTGATCCCGCTGGTGCTGCAGACGGCCCTGGGGCGGCGCGAGCAGATCGGCATCTTCGGCGACGACTACGACACGCCCGACGGCACGTGCATCCGCGACTATATCCACGTCTGCGACCTTGCGGCCGCGCACGTGCTGGCCGCCGGCGCCATCGAGGGCGGCGCAGTGAAAGTCTACAACCTGGGTAACGGCGAAGGCTTCTCTGTCAAGCAGGTGATCGACACCTGCCGGCGCGTGACGGGCAAACCCATCGCCGCTCTCGTCAGCCCGCGCCGCCCCGGCGACCCGTCGCGCCTGGTGGCCTCAAGCGCCGCGGCGATGGCGGAACTTGGCTGGAAGCCGCAATACCCCGCCCTGGAGACGATCGTGCAGGACGCCTGGCGGTGGCACAGCCGCCATCCGGCAGGTTACTGACGTATATAAGATGATGGTATGTACAACCAGGGACTCTGAGAGACACGCAGGCGGGATTACGCGTTCCGCCGGCTTGTAACGCTGCGCCTATGGAGTGCGGCAGCCGTAGCTGCCGCTTTAGAAGCTTTTCTGTGGCTGGACAACTCCAAAAGCGGCAGCTAGGGCTGCCGCACTCCATAGGACCGCCGCTTGCGCTTTGCTCGATGCTGAATCGCGTACTGGACAACCCGACTCTCCGAAATGCCGCCCGAGCCCTTACTCCCGGCGCGGCGGTGCATCTCTCGGGCGTGTGGGGTTCAGCCGCCGCTCTCGTGGCCGCGGCCGTCGGACGAATCACCGGCCGGTGCGTGCTGTTCATTACTCCGCACATGGACGCCGCCGACGGCGTGGCTGACGACCTGGAGGTATTTCTCCGGCCGGGTGGGACTGAAACAGCGGGGACAGTCCAAAACGCCTCGCCGCGCCCGGGCGGGAAAGGCGGGACAGTCACAGACAACGTGACAGTCCCTATTTTCCCACCGTGGGATGTCGAGTTGGGTCCGTCGCAGCGCGTCGCCGCCGTCAGTGCCGAAGTGACCGGCGAGCGCCTGCGGCTGTGCAATCTGCTTAGCCAAGCTTCGGAGCTGCGCGACGAACCGGTCCAGTACATCGTCGCGCCGGTGATGGCGCTGCTGCAGCCGGTGCCGACGCCGGCCGCCCTTGCCGCCAGCCGGTTGGAGCTTCGCAAGGGCACGACGCTCGACCCCGAGGCGCTGGCGGCGTGGCTCGTCGAGGCCGGTTACGATCGCGTCGATCAGGTCGACCAGCAGGCCGAGTTCGCCCGGCGCGGCGGTATTGTGGACATCTTCCCGCCGGGCTCGCCATACGCCATTCGCGTGGAGTTCTTCGGCGATGAAGTCGAGTCGGTCCGGCGTTTCGACCTGGACAGCCTGCGCAGCAGCGACCAGATCGCCGGCTACGACTTGGCGGGAATAAGTTGGGACGCTCACCACTTTTCGGGCTCCAGCAACAATGATAATGGCGCTCGGGCGACACATGCGGAGGAGCAAAAAAGTGGTAAGCGTCCCAACTTATTGACGACGCACCTGTTGGACTATCTGCCGGGCGATGCCATCATCTGCATGCTCGATCCGTCTGAAGTGCTTGACGTGGCGGCCGAGATCTACGACCGTGTGCGGAGTGACGAGGCGGCCGCCCACGCTCCCGACGCGCTGCATCATCCTGACGTGCTGACGGCGGCCATGGGGCGGCTGTGCCGGCTGGACATGCACCCCTTCCGCCCGCGCGGCGGAATAAGTTGGGACGCTCACGACTTTTCATCCATCCAACAGGATGAGCCATCGGGGCAGAATGAACCTTGCGTTGACAAGAGTTCTTCGGTGTTGGGGAAAAGTGGTAAGCGTCCCAACTTATTCGAACTGGGCGCCCGCTCGCTGCAGCGATTGTCGACCAACGTGCCCGAGGCGATGGCGGAACTGGGCCAGATCGCCAAGGCCGCCGACCTGTTCGTCTATTGCGAGAATGCGGCTGAGCAGAAGCACTTCGCTCAGATGCTCGCGGCGGAGCATCCGGACCTTGCAGCAAAAGTTCACACGGGCATCGGCCACGTGCAAACGGGGTTCCACTGGCCCGCGCAAAGGCTCGCGGTGGTCGGCCATCACGAGATCTTCCACCGCTACGCGGTGCGGCGGCGCATCGCCGCGGTGCGAACCGGCCGGCCGATCGATTCGCTGCTGGACCTGCAGACCGGCGACCACGTCGTACACGTGGCGCACGGGATCGCGAAGTTCCAGGGCCTTCAAAAGCTCCAGCGCGATGGGCGCGCCGAGGAGTACCTGCGACTGGAGTTCGCGGACAAGGCCGTGCTGCACGTGCCGGCCGCCCAGATCAACCTGGTGCAGAAGTACATCGGCTCGCGAGGCAAGAAGCCCACGCTCTCCAAGCTCGGCGGGGCGTCGTGGAGCCGCCAGAAGGCCCGCGTCGGCGAGGCGGTGGCGGACCTGGCCGCCGAGATGCTGCGCATCCAGGCGATGCGCGCCGCCAGCCCCGGCGTGTCATACCCAGCCGCCACCGAGATGCAGGAGCAGTTCGCCGGCGAGTTCATCTACACCGAGACCGAAGACCAGCTCACCAGCATGGACGACATCCATCGCGACATGGCCGCCCCCCGTCCGATGGACCGCCTGCTCTGCGGCGATGTGGGATTCGGCAAGACCGAACTGGCGATGCGCGCCGCATTCAAGGCTGTCGAGGCCGGCAAGCAGGTCGCGGTGCTCGTGCCGACGACTGTGCTGGCCGATCAGCACTACAACACCTTCCGCGAGCGCTTGGCGGACTATCCCATCAGCGTGGATGTGATCAGCCGCTTCCGCACCGGCTCTGAGCAGAACGACATCGTCAAGCGGCTGGCGCTGCGGCAGATCGACATCCTCATCGGCACGCACCGCCTGCTGTCCAAAGATATCCGCTTTGCGGACCTGGGGCTGGTGGTCATCGACGAGGAGCAGCGGTTCGGCGTCGAGCACAAGGATCAGCTCAAGAGCGTGCGGACCACGCTGGACGTGCTGACGATGACAGCCACCCCCATCCCGCGAACGCTGCACATGGCGCTGCTGGGCCTGCGCGACATCAGCTCGCTGTCGACCGCTCCGATGGACCGCCGGGCGATCCACACGGAGGTCTGCCAGTACGACGAGAACCTCATCCGCTTCGCCATCACGCGCGAGCTCAACCGCCACGGGCAGGTGTTCTTCGTGCATAATCGGGTGCAGGACATCGGTCCGCTGGCGCATCGCATCGGCCAGCTCGTGCCCGACGCCCGCATCTGCATCGCCCACGGGCAGATGAGCGGCGCCGAGCTCGAAGAGGCCATGCTCAAGTTCGTCCGCCAGGAGATCGACGTGCTGGTTTGCACGACGATCATCGAGTCGGGCCTGGACATTCCCAGCGCCAACACGATCATCATCCACAACGCCGACCGCTTCGGCCTCTCCGAGCTCCACCAGCTCCGCGGGCGCGTCGGGCGATACAAACACCGCGCGTACTGCTACCTGCTGCTGCCCGAGCACCGCTCGCTCTCGCCCGTGGCCGCCAAGCGGCTCAAGGCCATCGAAGACTTCTCGGACCTGGGCGCCGGCTTCCAGATTGCCATGCGCGATCTGGAGATTCGCGGCGCGGGCAACATCCTGGGCCCCCAGCAGAGCGGGCACATCGCCGCCGTGGGGTACGAGCTGTACTGCCAACTGCTCGAACAGGCCGTGCGGCAGATGCGGGGTGAGTCCCCGCCGCAGCCGCCGACGGTACACGTTGAGCTGGGCGTCGAGGCGCTGATCCCGCGGTCGTACATCGCCGCCGACCGCCAGCGAATGGAGGTCTATCGCCGCATGGCCCGCTGCGCAGAGGTGGCCGAGCTCGAACAGTTGACGCGGGACCTCGGCGACGCGTATGGCCGACCGCCCGCGGCGGTCGAGGCACTGCTGGCGGCCGTTGAGATTCGCCTGCACGCCCAGCGGCTCAAGATCGAGAGCATCATCCGCCGCGACAAGGATATCGTTTTCACCATCCGGGACATGAAGGTCTTTCAGCCGGCGATGAAGGGGGCGCAAGGTTCCGTCCGCGTCGTCGACGACCATACCGTCTACTGGCGTCCGCCGCCGGCGTACCTGGAAGAACGCTCGCTCCTGCGGGCCCTGGTACGGCGGTTGGGGGGAAAGAAACAGATCCTAGATCCTCGGTCCTAGATCCTGGGGTTTCTGATCCATTCCCACGGTACTTCCCGTTAGCGGGGGAGCTTGCTCCGCGTGTTCTCCAGATACCGCAAAGATCAAGCGAATCCTCCCTCCTCTTAGGATCTAGGACCTAGGATCGAGGACCTGTTTTGGGTATCATATATTGCTCGTGAGAACCGCCAGAAACATCCTGCTATTGGCCTTGGCCGCCGTCAGCGGCTGCGAGATGCCCTCGTCGTGGCCGAACTGGGGCGGGGCGCGGCAGGACGAGACGCCCGTCACGCCGCCGCATCACCAGGCGGTGCTTAGACCCTCCGACGGCATGGTCATGCCCGGCGACACGAGTCCGGCGGGAACGGCCGCCACCCGCCCGGCGGGGCAGGGGGCCAGGCCCTTCGATCAACCGCTTCCGGCCGAACCGGTTCTCCGCACGGACGCCGACCGACCGGCGTTTGCCAACGTGCCCGACGACGACGCGCCGGCCATCGGTAAAGCGGACAGCCGCCCCAAGAGCCTCGAGCTGGAATCGATCGACATCGGCGAGACGCTGGTGGTTCCTCAGACGCAGCCGGCGACGACGACGGGCGCCTCGGCCAGCCAGCCCGGGCGGGTCATCAGCAATGAAGTGGTGGCCGCCTCGATGGTCCAGGTCAACGACAAGTTCGTGACGATCGATGACGTCATGCGGGGCATTGGTCCGCACATGAAGCGCCTGCCGTCGGGTCTGGGCGAAGCGGAGTTTCGAGGGCGGGCGGTCAAGTTCATTGAAGACGAGATTCGCCACCAGGTCACGCAGCAGCTCGTGCTGGGCGAGGCCAAGAACCGCCTCACTGACGAGCAGAAAGCCCACATCGACGCCGAAATGGACGACACGCTGCGCGACATGATCGCCACGCTCGGGCAGGGCAGCAAGAAGAAGCTTGAGGAGGAAGTCCTCGCCCAGGGCGCCGAGTTGAAAGACGTGCTGGCCGAGCAGCGGCGCCAGCTGACCATCCGCCTTTACCTGCGCAGCCGCTTCACCGCGGCGATCAACATCACGCAGAAGATGCTGTGGAGTCACTACCAGTCGCACAAAAACGAATTCCGCACGCCCCGGAAAGTGCAGATGCAGACCATCTGCATTCCCTGGACGACAGGCCTGGACCCGCGAGCCACCGCCGCCGCGGTGCAGGCGGCCAAGGAGCGGGCCCGGCGCGACATCGCCGCGGCCGCCCACGAGATCGCCATCGGCGGCGATTTTGCCGACGCGGCCAAGCGATATTCCAAGGACACGCGCGCGGCCTCGGGGGGGACGTGGGACCTCATGACCGAGGGCAACTTCAAAGAGCGCAAGGTCGAAGAGGCGGCGTTCAAGCTCGCCGTTAACCATATCGCCGGGCCCATCGAGACCGACGAAGCGTTCTATCTCGTCAAGTGCCGCCGGATCGAGCCGGCCAGGACGATGGAGTTCGTCGACGCCCAGGAGCAGATCGACAACAAGCTGCGCGAGCAGCAGTTTGAGGCGGCTACCGAAGAGTACTTCCGCTCGCTGCTCAAAGACGCCACGATCGTTCAGAAGGCCGAGTTCATGCAGATGGCCCTGGACTACGCGGCCCGCGCGTACTTCAGCAAGAAGTAGAAGCCGGCTTCAAACCTTCGGGCTAGTCCTTCCGGATGATATCCAGTCCCTGGCGCTGGGAATTGGGACCGTCCCACTTGTAACTCTTGATCGACTCGACGATGCGTTTGGCCACGCGGATGGCGGCGAGTCCTTCTTCGGCCGAGACCTGCGGGGGGGCCTGTCCGGCGACGGTGCGGCAGAACGATTTGGCCTGGCTGGCCAGCGGTTCGGTCGAGTCGTCGACGACGAGCTCTTCGACCGTCAGCAGCTTGGTGTAGTCGACCTGCTGGGCCAGTTCGGCGACGTCTTCGACGTCGAGGTCGCGGGCCATCTGGATCAGGTCAAGGTTCTTGGACTTCTCGATGACGATGCCGACCTTCTTGGCGTAGTCGACCGAGAGGTAGGCTTCTTCGGAGAAGATGCGCATCTTGCGTTCGGTCTTGATGGCCAGCCGGCTGGCGGTGATGTTGGCGACGCATCCGTTGGCGAAGATCAGCCGCGCGTTGCAGATGTCTTCATGGGCGCCGATGACGTTGACGCCGACCGCATGCACCGTGTCGACCTCGTCGGTGCCGGCCACCATCAGCACCAGGTCGATGTCATGGATCATCATGTCCAGCACGACGCCCACGTCTGCCGAGCGGAACGTGAAGGGGCTGATGCGGTGGGCCTCGATGAACTTGGGCTTGATGGTGTGCTTCCGCATGGCCACGACAGCCGGGTTGAACCGCTCGGTGTGCCCGACCTGCATCTTGGCGCCGCTCTTTTTGGCCAGGGCGATCATCTCCTCGCCCTCGGCGGGGTCCAGCGCCAGGGGCTTCTCGATGAGCACCGACTTGCCCGCCTCCAGGAACGGACGCGCCGCCGCCAGGTGGGCGGAGGTTGGCACGGCGATAATCGCCGCGTCGGCGATCTTGACCGCTTCGGCCGCGTCGGTCAGGGCCGGGCAGTTGCGCTGTTTGCCCAGGGCGTTGGCGGCCGCGGCGTTGGAGTCGACCACGCAGGCCAGGACGGCTTCCGGGGTTTCGCTGATGACTCGGGCGTGCAGCTTGCCCATGCGTCCACACCCGACAACGGCAATACGAACACTCACGATTGCGTTCTCCTGATAACGGCCTGCAACTCAGGCGGCAGGTACTGCAGCGCCTCGGGCGGGGCCGTGCCGCGATACGACTCGCGGCAGCGCCCGTAAAGGCCCTGCAGGCTCCGAAGGCAGAAGCGGCACAACTCGGCGGCCGCTCCTTCGACCCCAATATTAACGAGTTGCTCGATCTTTGTCTGTAGCGCAGCTTCGTCTTCGAACAGATCTCGCAGCGCCTCGCGCAGTTCGGACTCTTCCCAATGGCCGAGCTTGGCGGCGCGGATGCCTTCGTCGTGGGCGCCGACGACGGCGGGGGAGCCTTGCCAGTCGTAATTGTCCGCCGCGAAGACGGCAAAAGGCGGCACGTCGCGCCGCACCGGGGTGCAGCGCCTCACGCGGGCGTGCGACCCGACGGTGACATAATGATGCACGCCGCAGCGCTGCTCGACGACTGCGCCGCTGCAGATGTGGATGTGCCCGGCCAGCAGCACGTCGGCGCCCAGAACCGTCCGGTCGTCGACATAGCAGTCATGGGCGACGTGGCAGCCGTCATGCAGCACATTGTCGCTGCCGATGCGCGTCAGGTACCCGCCGAACTCCGTGCCCGTATGCACCGTGACGAACCGCCCCAGGCGGTTGCGATGGCCGACGATCAACCGCGTGGGCCCGCCGGCGTACTTGAGGTCCTGCGGCGGTCCGCCCAGCACGCAGCCCTCGGCGATGTCATTGTCGCTGCCGATGGTGGTGCAGCCGCTGACGGTGGTGCGAGACCCTAGCCGCGTCCGCGGACCCACCACGGCGTTAGGCCCGACCACGCAGAATGGGCCGATCACGGCGCCGGCGGCGATCTGCGCCGACGGGGCGATCTCGCGCATGACGGCCAGGTTATCCATGGTTGCCTGCGGGAGGCTCGGCGCCCGCCAGCGCCTCGGCCAGTCGCCGAACGTGGGGGTTCAGGTCTGCCGCGGCGAGCATCCGCTCGAGCACGGCCGCCTCGGGCGCCGTGCCGTCGGCGGCGTAAAGTTCGCGAACGGCCGCCTTGAGGGCGCGGATGTCTTCGGCCTCGAAGCCGCAGCGTTCGAGATTGTTGGTGTTGATGCCCCGCACGCGCAGGGGCATGCCCTGCAGCATGACGAACGGCGGCGCGTCGCGGACCACCTGCACGAAGGCGGCCACGAACGCATACGCGCCGACCCGCACGCCCTCGCCGATGAGGGCGAACCCGCTGGTGCGAACGTACGACTCGACGTGGCAGCGCTCGCCGAACTGCGTGGCGTTGGCGAAGATGCCGTGGTCGTCGATTGTCGCCCCCGCGCCGACGCGGCAGCCGACCATCAGCAGATTGTCCTGCCCGATCCGCGTGGCACGCTCAAACCCGCCGCAGACCACGGCGTGCTCGCGAAGCACCGTATCGTCGCCGATGTAGCACAGTCCGCCTGCGCGGGCGCCGTCCTCGGTGGCCCCGATCACGCATTGAGGCCCCACGCGGCAACGCTGAGCCAGGATCGACATGCCCGAAATAGCCGTATTGTTCTCAATGACGCATCCCGGACCGATAATCACCTGCCGGCCGATGGTGCAAAACGGCCCGATGTGCGCGTCGTCGGCGATCTGAGCGCCGTCCTCGACAATGGTTTTGGGAGAGATATTGGGCATAGACGCACTACAGTAGACACCAATCCGCCCCCGGGAACAAGAGAGGGATTATAGCTCCGGGGGGCGAGTCTCCGGGGGACTGCAAGTCGCCGAGGTGATCTTTCCTGCTTACGCGCGGAGCAAGCGCTAACAGAAATCGCAAGATCACACCGGTTGGGCGTCGATGAGCATGAACTTGATTTCGGCTTCGCAGGCCAGTTCGCCGGCGACAGTGATCTTGCAGCGGCAGTGGCCGGTTCGGGGGCGCACGTGGAGGCTTTCGGCTTCGATGAGAAGCTGGTCGCCCGGGCGCACGGCGCGGCGCATCTTGACGGCGTCGAGGCTCAGCAGCACGGCCATCTTTCCGGCGCTTTCGACCTGGCGGCAGAGCAGGATGCCCGAAAGCTGGGCCATCGCCTCCAGCAACAGCACGCCGGGCATGATGGGCTGGTTGGGGTAGTGCCCCTGGAAGAACGGTTCATTGATGGTGACGTTCTTGATCGCGACGGCGCGGCGGTTTCCGTCGAGTTCAAGCACCCGGTCGATCATCAGAAACGGGTAGCGGTGGGGCAGCAGCTTCATCACGGCCCGGATGTCCATCGCGGGCTGCCCGACCAGCTTGGCGGCGGTGGCCTGGTGGACGATCTCCTCGCGCAGCTTGCGGACGAGGGCATGGTTGAGGCTGTGCCCGCTGCGGCTGGCGACCAGGCGTCCCCGCAAAGGCCTTCCCAGCAGGGCCATGTCGCCGATGAGGTCGGCGACCTTATGGCGGACCAGTTCGTCGCTGAAGCGCAGCGTGTTGTCGATAGGTCCGTCGGGCCCGACGACCACCACGTCGCGCGGCGAGAGGTGCTTACCGACGCCGGCGGCGAGCATCTGGTCGGCCTCGGCGCGCAGCAGAAAGGTGCGTGCGGGGGCGAGTTGGGCGGCGAAATCGTCCTGGTCGACGCGGAAACCGTACACCTGTCGCCCGATGGCCGGGCAGATCGGCCCGTAGTCCATATCGAAGAGGATGTCCAGGCAGTCCGGCGAGCCGGGCAGGGCGGTCAGGCTGGCGGAGCCCTGCGTCACGGTCAGCGGCTGCGAGACCACGAACGCATCGAGCGGCGCCTGCTGCTCGACCAGCCCCGCGCCCGCCAAGGCGGCGGTGTAGGGGGCCGCCGAGGAATCCGGCGCGGGGGTCTCGTCCGCCGAGGCCTCGATGATCAGATTGTCGATCCCCAGCCCGGCGGCGGCGGCCAGCACGTGCTCGACCGTCTGCACCTGCGCATCGCCTGCCGACAGCGAGGTCCGCCGCGGCTGAGCCAGCAGGTTCTCGATGACCGCGGGAATCTGAACCGCGCCATGGTCCCCGCGGCGCACGAAGATGACGCCCGTGTTCTCAGGGGCCGGCAGGAAAGTCAGCGTGGAGGCGACCCCGCTGAACAGCGCGGCCCCTTCCACCACGGCGGGATGATCAATCGTTCTTTGGCGCCTCACGGGTGTCCAGCCTCGTCTCGATCTGCCCGACGCGCTTGACCAGGTCGGGCAACTTTTTCATCGCCAGCACCTGGCGAAAATTCTCTTTGATCTGCTGGGCGGGTATGCCCGAGACGATCTCGCCGTCCGCGATGTCGGAGGCGATGGCGGCAAAGGCGGCGCACTGCACGCCGTTGCCGACGCGCACGTGGTCCTTGACGCCGACGTTCCCGGCCAGCACCACGTACTGTCCCAGCTCGGCGCTGCCGGCGACGCCGCAGTGCCCGCAGAGGATGCACCCGGCCCCGACGCGCACGTTGTGGGCGATGAGCACCTGGCTGTCGATGCGAGCGCCGCGGGCGATCACCGTGCTGCCGAACTTCGCCCGGTCGACGTTGCACAGCGGACCGATATGCACGTCGTCCTCGATCACGACGTTACCAGCGTGCGGGATGGGCACGTGACGGCCGTCTTTGAGATAGTATCCAAAGCCCGCCCGCCCGATGACGCTGTTGGCCCCGATGCGAACGTCGCGCCCGATGACGCACTCGTGCATCACCACGACGCCGTGTTCCAGCAGGGCGCCTTGGCCCACTTGAGCGTCGCGTTCGACGCAGACGTGGGCGCAGAGCACCGCGCCGCCGGCGATCACCGCCCGCGCGCCGACGACTACGAAAGGCCCGATGGCCGCCTCGGGCGAGACCACCGCGTCGGGCGCTATCACGGCACTTTCGTCTACGCCGACCGGGGGAAGGTCTGCCGGCGTGGCCAACGAGCCCAGCAGCACGGCCATGGCCTCTTCGACGTTGGGCACCACCACCAGCGGCATGGCAAGGCCGTCCATGGGTTTGGTGACCAGTGCGGCGGCGGCCTTGCTGTTGACCAGCGAGGCGGCGTGCTTGTCGTTGATGGCGAAGGTGAGGTCGCCGTCCCCGGCGGCGGCGATGGAAGCGATGGAGCGGATGGTTCGGCTGCCATCGCCGGCGAGGGTTCCGCCGACGAGCTCGGCCAGGGCGGCGACGGTCATTTCCAGTGTAGCCATATCGGGCTCGTCAGGGCTGGGCGCTGCGGGCGTAGGACTCGTTGAGGTACTTCACGACGCTATCGGTCAGGTCGATGGCGGCGCTGTTGTACAGGACCTTTCGCTCTCGCATGATCTGGAGGATCTGGGCGGTGGTCTGGGTCTTGGGCGGGTCGCCTTCGCGGTGCAGGACCAGGTCGATGCCGCGCGCCTTGGCCACGGCGGCGACGGCCTTGTTGACGTCCTCATACATCGACCGCGTCAGCGAGGCGTGCGTTCGGGTGACGAGGTTGTCCTGGAACTGCAGCCACGCCTGAAGCTCGACGGACTCCTTCTGGTAAACGCCGAAGGCTTTTTCCGCCTCGGGGCTGTCGGCCGCGAAGGACTCGTACTCGGTCTTGAGGGTGTCGATCTTGGCGGTGCGGGCCTTCCGCTGCGCCTCGACCGCCTGGCGTCGCTCCTCCATCTTGGTGGATTCTTTCCTGGCCCGCTCGTAGTGGGCGAAGACGGTGCTGACGTCGCACACCGCCACGCGCGTCAGGGGCGTTGCGGCGCCCTGCTGGGCGTTGAGGCTGCCCAGGAGGAAGCCGACCGCCGCCAGGGCCGCCACGATCATCAGCATCAGAGGGAATCGTTTCATCAAGCACCTCACTGTCGCAGGGTGGGCGGGGCGCTGCGATCAGAACGTCGCGCCCACGCTAAAGCTGAGAATCTGAGTGTCATCGTCGTCACCCTTGAGGATGGGGAAGGCCACGTCCAGGCTCAGGGGCACCGGCCCGAGCATCGGGACGACCCATCGCAGCCCGGTGCCGATCGACGCGCGGTAGTCCGAGAACCCGAAATCCGAGGTGACGGTTCCGGTGTCGAGGAACACCACGCCTCGCAGGTTTTTGCCGACGATCGGGAAGGAATATTCCGTGCCGGCGAAGAACATGAAGTCGCCGCCGATGGGGTCGTCGCCGTTGCTGCCGCGCGGGCTGATCCCGCGGTACTTGAACCCGCGGATCGACCCGATGCCGCCGCCGTAGTACCGCTCGAAGAACGGCGCGTCGCCAAGGATCTGCCCGGCCGAAACGCGGCTGGCCAGAATGTGCTTGCGGTCCAGCGCGTCGGTGGCCAGCGTGTGATAGTAGTGATACTCGCCTTCGAGCTTTCCGAACGTGCTGGTTCCGAAGACCTGTTCGTAGCTCACTTCCAGGCGGTCGCCCTTGGAGGGCAGCCAGCGGCTGTCTGTCCGGTCGCGAATCAGCGTCGGCTTGATGCCCACCAGCGAATGCCAGCCCTCCTCGTCGCGAATTTCCCGCGAGACGTCGGTGCTGACGTCGGAGATGTCGACGGCCTCGATGCGAGCCGCCACCTGTCCGAACCAGTGTCCGATGAACTTGTGCCCCAGCGTCATGAGCCCGCCGACGCGCGTCTCGTCCCAATCCTCGCGTTGGCGCGTCCAGGCGAACATGCGGGCGCCCAGCGAGTAGGGCTGGTCGAAGAGGTACGGCTCGAACCAGTCGACGTAGAACCGCATCATCTCCGTGCCCGGCTCGGCCACGATGCTCAACGTTTGGCCGGCGCCGCGGAACCCCTTGGCCGGGGCGAAGAGGTCGAAGTTTCGCTGCGTGAAGGAAATGTTGCCCAGCAGCCCGGCGTTGGTGCTGACGCCCACGCCCACCAGGAACTGCGCCGTGCGCCCTTCCTTGACGACGATGTTGGTGTCTTTGACGCCCTTGACGTTGGTGGCGACGGGCTCGATCTCAACCTTCTCGAACAGCCGCGTCTCTTCCAGGCGGTTCTTCGATTCCTTGACGGCTGTGCTGTTGAAAATCTGCTCGGGGAAGAATCGCAGCTCGCGGCGGATGATGCGTCCCTGGGTGATGTTGTTGCCGCGGATGTTGATCTGCCCGATGCGGTACTGGTCTTTCTCGACGATGGTGAAGACGACGTTGAGGACGGCGGGCTTGGCGGCGCCCTCGTCGATGCCCATCGCCCAGGCCGGGACCGGCGCCGTCGGGGCCAGGAACTGGCGGCTGGCCCGCACCTGGGCCTCGATGTAGCCCACCTCGCCGTAGGTGTCCTGGACGTTCTGGACGGACTGCTTGAGCCTCTCGGCGGTGAAGAACGAGCCCTGGCTGAGGGAGATCCGCCCGGCCAACTGCTCGTTGGAGATGACGGTGTTGCCCTTGAAGATCACCTCGTTGACGCGGTAGCGCGGGCCTTCCTTCATGATGAACCGGACGGCGACCTGGGTCTTGTCGAACGAGAACTCGAGCTCGCGTCCGGCTTCGGCGTCCAGGAATCCCTCGTCGCGGTAGAAATTTCTAAGAGCCGTTACGTCCTGGGCGAGCTGGTCGGTGTCCAGAAAGCCCGGGAAGATCGGCCAAAAGCGCTTGCGCGTCGAGATCTTCTGACCGAGGATCAGCCCCGAGTAATGCTCGTTGCCGACGAACTCGACCTTGTTGATCGTGACGCGCGGACCTTCGACGATCTTGTAAACGGCCCGTTTTTCCTTCTCCAATGCCGCGTGATCCACCGTTACGCTGGCGAAGTAGTAGCCGCTGGAGCGATACTTGTTCAGCATCGCTT
This sequence comes from Planctomycetaceae bacterium, assembly GCA_039680605.1. Classification (NCBI taxonomy): domain Bacteria; kingdom Pseudomonadati; phylum Planctomycetota; class Planctomycetia; order Planctomycetales; family Planctomycetaceae; species Planctomycetaceae bacterium. The sequence goes on from JBDKTA010000048.1 coordinate 109,096, forward strand.
CCTGACCGGCCTGTACCGAGGCGACGTTGAGCGGAGCCGAGGCCCCGAACGGAAGCACGCCGGTGAGCTGCTCTTCGGTAAACTCCTTGTTGCCGACGATCTGCACGCGCGAGACCAGCGGACGCTCCTGGACGATATACGTCACGATCACGCCGCGGTCGGTTTGCGTCTTGGTAGCCACGACCGAAGTGAACTGCCCCGTCTCCAGCAGCGCTTGCTTGTCGCTGCGGACCAGGTCGTCGCTGTACGGTTGCCCCAGACCGGTCTTGACGTGTGCCAGCACCGCCTCGGCCGTCATGCGCCGGTTGCCCTCGACGCGCACGTCGATGACCTTGTCGCGACCGTTCTGGGCCTGGGCATGGCTGCAGAACCCCAGCATGACCGCTATGGCAAGCATGCAGGCCCGCGATATCCGATTGCATCGGTTGATTGCGTACACCGTGTTACCCCGATCCGGGGGCGTCCCTGCCGGCCTTCCATTCGTTCGCGTGAGCAACAATGCCTCAAACCGGCGATACTCCATATCACAGCCGGCTCAAGTCAGGAACAATACAAGCCCGCCCAGGCAATGTCAACGTGGTAGCGGAGGAATTATCCGACGGTCCGGAAATCTTTAGGAAATCTGGAGAAAATATTCTCTTTTTCCGTGCCAGGACACCCGTCCATTAGCGGTCGAGCTTGCTCGACGCGGTTGCTCGCATCCTCAGAAACCGCGCGGAGCAAGCTCCGCCGCTAACCTTTTTCCCGCAGCTTCTTCGCCCATTCCAGGTACGCGGCGATGTGCTTCTCGTACCCGCGGTCGGTGGGCTGGTAGTACGTTCGGTCGACGCCGAGGTAATCCTGGTCGGGGCTGATCCCGCCGGCGAAGTCGTGGCTGTACTGGTACCCCTCGGCGTTGCCCAGTTGCTCGCGCATCCCCGGGTGCGGGGCGTTGCGCAGGTGACGCGGCACCGGAAGCGTCCGCCCGGTGCGGACGTCGTCCGTCGCCGCCGAGATCGCCTTGTACGAGGCGTTGCTCTTGGGGGCCGTGGCCATGTAGATCGCCGCCTGCGCCAGCGTGAGCTGGCACTCGGGCATGCCGATGCGCTCGACAATGGCGTACGCGCTGGCCGCGACGGTGATCGCCCGCGGGTCGGCGTTGCCGATGTCTTCGCTGGCCAGGATGCTGATCCGTCGGGCGATGAACCGCGGGTCTTCGCCGGCCGTCAGCATCCGGGCCAGCCAGTACACCGCCGCGTCGGGGTCGCTGCCGCGCATCGACTTGATGAACGCGCTGATGGCGTCGTAGTGCATGTCGCCGGTGCGGTCGTACTGGATTGCCTTTTGCTGGATCGACTCCTGGGCGACGGCCATGTCGAAGGCGACGGGCTTATCGCTGCCGGTGTGCGTGACCTGGCTCATCACCCCGACCTCCAACGCCGTCAGCGCCCGGCGGGCGTCGCCGTCGGAGATCTTCGCCAGGTGCGCCAGGGCCTCGTCGGTGGCCTGGACGTTGATGGCGCCCAGGCCGCGATCGTCGTCGGCCAGCGCCCGCCGCAGCAGGGCGGCGATCTGCTCTTCGCCCAGCGGTTTGAACTCGAAGACCGTCGAGCGGGATAGCAGCGGCGAGTTGATGGTGAAGAACGGGTTTTCCGTCGTGGCGCCGATGAGGATGATGACGCCGTTCTCGACGTCGTTGAGCAGCACGTCCTGCTGCGCCCGGTTGAACCGGTGCAGTTCGTCGATGAACAGCACCGTCCGGCGACCGCCCGACCCCAGCCGCACGCGGGCCTGCTCGATCACCTCGCGCACGTCCTTGACCGACGCCGACGCCCCGTTGAGCTCGTGAAACGCCGCCGAGCAGTGGTCGGCGATCACCCGCGCCAGCGTCGTCTTGCCCGAGCCGGGCGGGCCGAAGAACACCAAGCTGCTCAACCGGTCGGCCGCCAGCATCCGCCGAAGCATCTTGCCCTCGCCCAGGAAGTCTTCCTGCCCGAGGATCTCGTCAAGAGTCCGCGGCCGCATGCGCACCGCCAATGGCGCGTTAGCCGCAATGGCCGCCTCTTCGGTTTGCCTGAGCAGATCCATACTCACAATTCTACCGCAAAGCAGCGGACGCGGACAGTATCCGTCGGGCGCTTGTTTGAGGAGTGTTCAAAAATGACATACGAGTGTCCAAAGCAATGAGTGCGCAGAATTGGAATAGTGGTATACTCAGGGTGCAAATGAGAGGAACGGAGAGCGATTCGTGCGAGAAACGTGTGGCCCCAATTGGCGGGCGGCGAGGACGCGTTTTGGAAGGGCCGGTCCGGGCTGATCCGGTGCGGGAGGTTATTGGCCTGAAAAGTCAGTCATGGCAAGCACAGTTTTCTTCATTTGGAAAGGATGGCATATGTTGCAGTGGAAAGGGATAACAGCGGCAATGGTGCTGGTGGGTGTGTCTTCGCTGGCTCAGGCGGATCTGAGCACCGGGGCGGTTGCGTATTATTCGTTCAACGCCGATACGCAGGATGCTACGGGCGATAATCCCGGCGGAACGCTGATCAACAGTGCAGTCATCTCCAACACCGTCTACAAGATCGGTAACGGAGCGGCAGATGTGGGCGCTCTCAACGGTGGCGGTTACACTGATCGCGTGGACATCGCCCAGCCGAACGCCTTCAATTTCGGCTCCGGGGCGTTCTCGACGGCCTTCTGGTTCCGGGTCAACGCACACCAGAGTGGCGCCTCGCCGATTGGGCCAGGGGTTGCTGGCGGCGCAGGGTGGTACATCAACGTCGAAAGCAATGGCAACTGGACTTTGAAATACGACACTAACACCCAAGTGGAACAGACGATCTGGTTGGGCGACATCTGGGCCTGGGGCGCCAGCACGAACACCAATTGGATGTTCTTCGCCATGTCCGTGGATCCCACGGCCGGCTCAGTGACGACGTGGGTGCAGAAGTCCCAGAATGCCTCATTGATCAAGACGGTTCGCAGCACAGTGGCTGTTCCGGGAAACGCTGCGGCTACTACCGGAGCGCCCATCGTCTTTGATGGCAGCGTCAATAATACCAACGCGTTGCGAATGGGCTACAACTTCAATGCGACAATGGACGAAGTGGTCCTGTGGAATCGTGCCTTGACCGACGCGGAGACGGCCGAGTTGTACAACGGCGGGGCCGGGATGGACCTGACCAGCGTCATCGGGATCCCCGAGCCGGCGACGATGAGCCTGCTGGCCATCGGCGCCGTGGCGGCGCTGATTCGGCGGCGCAGGAACTAACCGAGAATTTATTCTCCAGTGCTGTCTCAACGGGCGGTCAGCGATGGCCGCCCGTTGCCATGCGCATCTGCCGTGTCTCGCGTGTCGTTGTTCAAATATGGCACAAGAATGTTCAAAGGAATGATCGTGAAGACTGAAGAGGAGGGTATATTGCAGGAGGAATATCGATGAGTCTCCTTGCGCGTTCAGGCGGCTCGGGCGAGAAATGATGTTTGAGGAATATCGCATGCCGCACCAGCAATGTCGTCTGCTGTGTCTGCAACTCGCCGCCGCTTCGCTGCTGCTCTTGAGCACCGAGGCCGGACCGGCGGCGAGGGTCCTTGCCGACGGTGAGGGCCAGCCGGCGCGAGATGTGGATGAAAGCTCGCGCCTGGGCGCGATGCGGCAGGACCTGGCAGCGTACTATCCATTTGACGAGACGTTCAAAGACGCCGCCGGCATGAACCCCGACGCGCTGCCCCGCGGGTCGGCCAAGATCTCGGCCACCGACACCTTCGCCGGCGGCGGGGCGGCCGAACTGGGCGGCGCTGCGGCTGGCAAGGGCTACCTCGTCATCCCGGCGCCCAACGCCATGAAGTTCGACAAGGCCTTCACCCTGGCCGGCTGGTGCCGGGCCTATGGCGTCAGCAACGGCACGGAAATCATGGGCACGCTGGCGGGCAAGGACGGCCGCGGGTTCGTCTTCACGATGCGCAGCAACGGCAACTGGGGCTTCCACTGCCGCAATGCCGCCGGCCAGCAGGTGCTCGATCAGGTGCATTTCGACTGGGCGTACCGCAAGTACAAGGCCCAGACCTGGTGCTTCTTCGCCTTCGTCGTGGAAGAGACCGCCGCGGGCAGGACCCTTGTGTGTTATGGCAACGCGGCGGGTCAAGGTGAGTTGAAGCGTTCCAGCAGCGCCTTGACCGTCAAGGGCGACCTGGGCGGCGGGGCGTTCTACCTGGCTCGCACGGCGCCGGCGACCTTCGACGAGTTGACCGTGTGGAACAGGGCCTTGTCGGCCGACGAGGTGGCATTCCTTTTCAACAAAGGGCGCGGCTTTGATTGCCACAAGCTGCTCGCTCCGGCGGCGACGCAACCGGCGGCGAGCAGTCAGGCGGCGGCGTCGCGCCCGGCCGAGCCGCCGCAGGTGCAGGCCATCATCGATCAGATCAACGCCACCGACCAACCCGGCGAGGCTATGACGTTGTTCAATCGCGGGCGGGCGATCGGAAAGAACAGTGCCGCGCTGCGCCGGGCGTACATGCTCAAGATGCTGGCGCTGGGCCTGCCGCGACTGGCGCACCTGGCCGCGGCGGAACTGGTCCGCATTGAGCCTTCCAACGGCACGGCCTGGTCGGTCGTGGCGTACTATCGCCTGGCCAAAGAGGGCAAGTATTCGCAGGCGCTGGACCCGGCGGTGCGGGCCGCGGCATTGGCGCCCAGCGACGCCTCGGCCTTGAGCAACCTCGGGGCACTGATGGCCGTTTGCGAGACGATGAAGCTCACCGTGCCGATGACGCCCGAAGCGGCAAAGCTGCTCCGCGACAACGAGGCGATGTGGAAGCTCGAGCCGCCGTTCGCGCAGGCGTATCAGCAGACCCTCGATCTGTTCAAGAAGGGCCTCGCCGATGCCGACAGCCTGAACACTATCGTCACCGCCCGGGAGAAGGAGATCGAGTCGCTCTCGGCCGAGGTGAAACTCTGCCAGACCACCGCGGCAGCCAACGCCGAGAAGATCGTCACCCTGCGGACCGACGCCAAGCGATGGACCGCCGAATACGACAAAGTTCGCAGCCGCGAGCAGCGCGAAGGGCAGACCAAGCCGCTGGAAGAATACCGCCGCTACGTCGAGGCGAAATATCGCGGCGTGGCCACGACCATCGACGCCCTGCTCAAGCAGAACGCGGAACTGGCCGGCAAGGTCCGCGACGCGGCCAAAAGATACGAGATCGCCAAGGCCGGCCTCGCCGAGGCCAAAGCCGCCCTCACCAAGCCGACCGCGCCCAAAATCGCGTGGAAGCCTCCGTGCATAAACGCCCAGCCCGTCGCCGACCGCGAGATCGACGGACCACTCCGCCTGGCGGCGCCCGCCGCGCCTGCCTCGCAGGGCGACGATTCGCCCGAGGCCAAAGCGGCCGCCGCCCTGCGCGTGGCCGAACTGTTCCTGGCGAACAACCGCAAACCTCAGGCCATGCAATCCCTGCGAGAGATCATCGAGCAGTATCCCGACACTCCCGCCGCCCGACAGGCGGCCGACCTCCTCCGCCGCCACGGACCATGACCGCCTGCCGCCCTCCGCGTCGCCTTGCCGCCGCGGGAGGGTTTTGATACGCTACTGTTCTCTGATGCGGCGCCTTCATTTGGAGAACGTCATGAGTGCAGGTCGAGCCCGGATCGTAGTGGCCGCCGCGGCGGTGCTGGCTTTGGGCGGCGGGGCGGTGCTGGGGGACTGGCTCATTCTCAAGGACGGCCGGCGGATGCAGGGGGCGGTGCTCGACGAGGGGCAGCGATACTTCGTCTATCTCGACAAGGGCGGCAAGACCATCGTCGACAAGGGCGACGTTCGCGAGCTCATCGCCGGCAACGCTCTGCCGCCGGAATACGCCGCCCAGGACGCGGGTAAGCCCGCCGACACGCAGCCCCCGCCGGCGATGTCGGCCAGGGAACTGCGCCAATACAAGCACACCAGCCGCGTGACGAGCCTGGCGATGATGGCCGACGGGTCGCTGCTGGCCGCCGGCGGCGCTGACGGAACCGTCAAACTTTTCAGCGGCAGCGGCGGCGAGATTCGAACGTACAAAAGCACCGCCCAGGGCGAGGCCGTCTCGGTCACCTTCGCCGTCGTGGGCGGGCAGAAGTACCTCCTGACCGGGATCGGGCGAACCGTTGAAGTCTGGCCGACCTCCGGCGACAAGAGCCAGAAGATCTTTTCCGTTCACCAGCGTCCTGCCCAGGCTCTCAAGTATCGCGAGATGGACAAGCAGATCGTCTCGGTCTCGACCGAAGACGCCTTCGCCCGCAGCTTTGAAAAGCTCGTCCCAAGCATCGACCGAAAGATCACCGAAGCCGCCACGGCTGTCGCCCTCAGCGAGGACGGTCAATATGCCGTCAGCGCCCATCGCGACCGGCGATTGCGGCGGTGGAACATGGTGGTCAAGAGTCACAGCCTGCCCGAGGTATTCGGCGTGCCGTTGCCCGAGTCGGAGAAGCCCATCCCCGCGGTAGTCTACGGCGAGGATCGCGCGGTGGCCGCCAGCGGAAAGGGCGTGTACATCCAGACGCTCAAGCCCAAGACATCCGGGCTGGTCGGGACCCACGATGCGACGGTGCTGTGCCTGGCCGCCTCGCCGGGGCGGATGGAGAGCGTGCTCGCCGGCGACGCCGGCGGCGAAGTTCGTCTTTGGGACCTCCAGACGCGTAAAATCCTCATGAGCGTCAAGCTGCCTGCGGCCAACCTGACCTGCCTGGCGTTTTGGCCCGACGGGAAAGGATTCCTGTCGGCAGGCAAGGATGGAATCGTGCGGTCATGGAAGATTCTCCCTGCCGCGGCGGTTAAGCCTAATTGAACGCAGTGGCGCGTTTTACCGATAATCTCAAGGGTCTTGGCTTTTCCGGCGGCCCGGCGGGGGCAGGGCGGCTCAAGCGGATCGTGTTGTTTTGCCCCATGCGGGGACGCTATTGTAGGGTCTGTGCGGTGACGGTCGGGGGTGCGACGGCCACAGGCCCGAGAATCTGTGCCACCGATTTTTTGGAGCTACGGCATGTGCGGAATCGTCGGCTATATCGGTAAGAAACAGGCGCGGAACATCCTCATCGAGGGGCTCAAGCGCCTGGAGTACCGCGGGTACGATTCCGCCGGCGTGTGTATCTGCACCGATGGGCGGCTCGTCATCCACAAGAAGCCCGGGCGCGTCGCCGGCGTGCAGCAGATGGTCGAGAGTGACGCGGCGCTGGCGGGCGGCACGATGGGCATCGCCCACACGCGCTGGGCCACGCACGGGGCGCCCAACGAGGTCAACGCCCACCCGCACACCGACGACAGCGGCAAGATCGCCCTGGTGCATAACGGGATCATCGAGAACTACTCGACCCTCAAGCAGTTCCTGGTCTCCAAGGGCCACGTCTTCAAGAGCGACACCGACACCGAAGTCCTCGTGCAGCTCATCGGCGAGTTCGTCAGCCACGGCAACGGAACGCACACGCTCGAGGCGGCCGTCCAGGCGGCCCTGCGCGAAGTCACGGGCACGTACGGCGTGGCGGTCGTCAGCAGCGACGACCCCGACAAGATGATCGTCGCCCGCAAGGGCAGCCCGCTGATCATCGGCGTGGGCACCGACGAATACGTGGTGGCCTCCGACGCCGCGGCGATTCTCGAACACACCGCCAACGTGATCTATCTCGACGACGGCGAGATGGCCGTCCTCGACCGCCGCGGACTGCGGACGATGACCATCGACAATGTCATCGTCTCCAAGCAGATCGAGCAGGTCGAGGGCTCGCTCGAACAGATCGAGAAGGGCGGCTATGATTACTTCATGCTCAAGGAAATTTTCGAGCAGCCCCAGACCATCGCGATGAGCCTGTCCGGCCGCCTGGACATGCGCGAGCACGTCATCCGCCTGGGCGGCCTCTCCGGCGTCTGCCGCGACCTGGCCAAGACGCGCAAGATCATCATCACTGCCTGCGGGTCGGCGTGGCACGCCGGGCTCGTCGGCGAGTTCATGTTCGAGGACCTCGCTCGCATTCCCACCGAGGTCGAGTACGCCAGCGAGTTCCGCTATCGCAACCCCATCATCGACGACGGCACGCTCGTCATCGCCATCAGCCAGTCCGGCGAAACCGCCGACACCCTGGCCGCCCTCCGCGAGGCGCAGGAAAAAGGCGCCATGGCCCTGGGCATCGTCAACGCCGTCGGCTCGACCATCGCCCGCCAGACCGACGCCGGAGTCTATCTCCACGCCGGACCGGAGATCGGCGTCGCCGCCACCAAGAGCTTCACCTGCCAGTTGGCCGTCCAGGCGATGATCGCCCTGACGCTGGCTCGGCGGCGGTACATGTCGCAGTTCGAGATGCAGCGGTACATGACCGAACTGGCGGCCATCCCCGAGAAGATCAAGACCGTCCTGGGTCAGTCCGACCACATCAAGGACATCGCCGAGAAGCACTGCAAGCGGGAGAACTGGCTGTTCCTGGGGCGCGGGTACCAGTACCCCGTCGCCCTGGAAGGGGCGCTCAAGCTCAAGGAAATCAGTTACATCCACGCCGAGGGCCTGCCCGCCGCCGAGATGAAGCACGGGCCTATCGCCTTGATCACCGACGGCATGCCGGTGGTGTTCGTGGCCCCGCGGTGCGGCACGTACGACAAGATCATCTCGAACATCGAAGAGGTCCGCGCCCGCAAGGGCTGCGTGATCGCCATTGCCACTGAGGGCGACGAACTCGTCGCCAAGCACTCCGACCACGTGATCTACGTCCCCGACGCCCCAGCCCCGCTCCAGCCGCTGCTGACGGTCGTGCCGCTGCAACTGCTGGCGTACCACGCCGCCGTCGCCCGCGGCTGCAACGTCGACAAGCCCCGCAACCTGGCCAAGAGCGTTACAGTGGAATAACAGGACGGGTTGTACCGCAATTGCACTTACCTTGCACTTTGTTGTACTTTTCACAGCGATTTGCGGGAAGGCATAGGGCTTAGGCCAGATATTTCACCGCGGAGATCGCAGAGACCGCAGAGGTGTCTTGAATTAAAAGACTTACAGAAACTTTACGGAGTGGGCCTCATGGACAGTCTGTTTTTTCAGATTAGCGCCGCTTACGACGTGAGATGGTCTTGTTTTGAGCCAATTTCTTCTCTGCGTACTTTGCGATCTCTGCGGTTCATGCAGTTTTCGGACTAACCGCTTGTTGTCCTTCCTTGCACTTTGTTGTACTTTTCACAGCGGTTTCGCGTTCGTCGCTTCTGATAGATCGGAATAGACGGAAATATGCTGAAAACAACAGACCCGAGTCCGGGCTGCTTTCTTTCTTAACCCGGGATATTTCCATCGCCGTGATCGCACCTTCGGGCCGCGAGCTTCGGCCGGAAACGAGCCCCATAATTTCTGCAAGCCTTTCATTCAAAACACCTCTGCGGTCTCTGCATAGCAAAGGTGTAACATCTTGTTTTTCTGGCAAGAAACTGGGGCTCCGCCCCAGACCCCGGAGTTTATCGCTTTTGAGCTTCGGGCAGATGGGCTCCGGCGCGTGGATGCAGCACGGCAAGGCCGCCG